>JALUTE010000060.1:0-11313 GCA_027058255.1 Methyloligella sp.
CCGTCGATGGCGATACCTCGACGAGCGACACCGTGCTGCTGTTCGCGACCGGCGCGGCCCGCCGTGACGGTGCGCCGGAGATCGCCGACGCCGACGACCCGCGCCTCGCGCCCTTCGCCGAGGCGCTGCACGATCTCATGACGGATCTCGCGCTCCAGATCGTCAAGGATGGCGAGGGGCTCAGCAAGTTCGTGACCGTTCGGGTGGAAGGGGCGGAAAGCGCCGAGGCGGCGCGGCGGATCGCCTTCTCCATCGCCAACTCGCCGCTGGTCAAGACGGCCATCGCCGGAGAGGATCCGAATTGGGGCCGGGTGGTCATGGCCGTGGGCAAGGCGGGCGAGGCGGCGGATCGGGACCGGCTCGCCATCTGGTTCGGCGACGTGCTGGTGGCGCAGAATGGCGAGGTGGCGGCGGGCTATGTGGAGGCCGACGCCGCGCGGCACATGCAGGGCCGCGAGATCGAGATTCGGGTCGATGTGGGCGTCGGCTCGGGCGCGGCGCATGTGTGGACCTGCGACCTCACCCACGACTATATCTCCATCAATGCCGACTATCGGAGCTGAACGCAGGGCCATTCTTGAATTCGCACATATCCCAGCTCACGATTCACTTTGAACGCGCCGCAAATTAACGAAAAACATTGCAGCCTTTTTTAAGAGTTCCATTGGATTCTGGGGGCACGGTATGAGCCAAGAGATTGTGCTTGTCGTTGCCTGCGCGCTCGTCGATCCCGACGGGCGCGTTCTTCTGGCGAGGCGCCCGGAAGGCCGGCCCATGGGCGGGCTCTGGGAGTTTCCGGGCGGCAAGGTGGAGGAGGGCGAGAAGCCGGAGGAGGCGCTCATTCGCGAGCTTGCCGAGGAGCTCGGGATCGACGTCTCGGAGAGCTGCCTTGCGCCTTTCACCTTCGCGAGCCACGCCTATGAGACGTTCCATCTTCTGATGCCGCTCTATGTCTGCCGGCGTTGGAAGGGGCAGATCGAGGCGCGGGAAGGACAGGAGATCGCCTGGGTTCGCCCCAACCGGCTCGCCACATATGCGATGCCGCCAGCGGACGCCCCGTTGACGGCAATGTTGCGGGACTTCCTTTGACCCTTCGAGGCTGGCGGGGAAGCCCGAGAGGATTGCGCAGGTCGAGCGCCCTGCGCCGAGACCGACGGAGGATGCAAGCGATGGAGCAGGACAGGGAGGCGATGCGCCGGGGCGGCGGTCGATATGTGCGTGTGCTCCGGACGTTCGGGTCCGACAGATCCGGTGCGACAGCCGTCGAGTACGCCCTGTTTGCCGTGATTCTCGGGATCGGCCTCTTGGTCGTGCTCACGCAGGTCGCCGATGAGAACACGGCCGTCTACACCAAGATCAAGGATGCCTACCGGAGCGCCACCCAGGGTGGCTGATGGCTCGAGACAAGCGACCTTGTCCCCGCTAACGACGGTGCACTCGCCCGGCAACGGTCTTGCACGGTCGCAGAAAGGCCGAACCCCTCGTTCCGCGGAATGAGACGCGGGCCGCGGCCTAACTGGCCTGCCCATTGTCCGGCACGCGCTTGCCCAGCACGTCCGCAAGGCTCACCTCGGCCGAGCCGGGCCGCAGGGGCCTGGGCTGGTCGCGGTGGGGTGCCCAGCCGGTCAGCGTGACGATCTCGAACGTGGCCGGCACGCGCCCGCCCTCCCCGCCGAACCGCTCCTCGTAGATCGCGATGGCCCGGGCCAGGGTGGTGCGCTTGAGGGGGCTTCGGCTCCGCTCGCGCAGAACATTGCTGGCGCCCACCGCGCGCAGCTCGCGCATCAGGGCCAGCGGCGAGGGATAGGTGACCGTCACCACATCGGTGTCGCTCACCGGCATGGCAAAGCCGGCGCGCTGCAACAGGGCGCCCAGATCGCGCATGTCGGCAAAGGGCGCGACGCGCGGGCTCGCGCCGCCCTCCAGCCCCGCCTCGGCCTCGAGAAAGGCCGCACGCAGCTCCTGGAGCGTGCGGCCCCCGAGCAGCGCGCCGAGAAAGAGCCCGTCGGGAACGAGAGTGCGGCGGATCTGCGCCAGCGTGCCCGGCAGGTCGTTGACGAAATGCAGGGCGAGCGCCGAGACCACGAGCGAGAAGCTCGCCGGCGCAAAGGGCAGGGCCTCCTCGTCGCAGGCCACGCGCTTGCCCTCAGCGAGGCGGAGCAGGGGCAGGCAGCTCTCGGCGCCGATCACCTCGCCCACCTTGCCCGTGCGCCGCAGCGCCTCGCCGACGACCCCGTGATGGCAGCCGAGATCGAGAGCGCGGGGAAAGTGGCGCTCGATGGCCGCGAGGCGCAGGGCGAAATCCTCCGCCACACGGCGCAGCAGGAAATCGCCGCCCGGCACGAGCCCGGCCACCCGCGCCCGCCGGCGGCGCAGAAGCGCCCGGTCGAAAATCTCCGGAACCTGTGTCATGGTCGGCCTCCATCACCGCCCTTGCCAGCTTACAGCAGCGGCAGGGCAGGGCAATGGGCGCGCGCAAGGTGCGGGCAGGGGACGGACGACATGCGTGATGACGGGGGGAGAGGGGCTGAAGCGGCGGACGCGCGCGTGCTCGGCCCCGTGGCGCACGCGGTGCGTCGGGCCTCCGAGGTGGCGTTTCGCGGCGCGCGGGCCATTGCAGGCGCTCTGGTACCGCCGGCCTGCCTTGCCTGCCGTGCACCACTTGCCGACCATGGCGCGCTCTGCGCCGATTGCTGGCGCGCGATCACCTTCATTCGCCCTCCCGTCTGCGACCGGCTCGGCATTCCGCTGCCTTTCGCAGCCGGCGAGGGGCCCGTGCTCTCGGCCGCCGCCGTGGCCGATCCGCCGATCTTCGACCGGGCCCGGGCCGTGGCGACCCACGATGGCGCCATGCGCCGCCTCATTCATGCTCTCAAATATGCGGACCGCCAGGAGGGGCGGCGCCTGTTCGGCCGCTGGCTCGCGGGGGCAGGGCGCGATCTCCTTGCCGATGCGGACATTCTCGTGCCGGTGCCGCTCGCCCGCTGGCGGCTCTGGCGGCGGCGCTTCAATCAGTCGGCTCTGCTTGCCGATGCGCTCGCGCGCGAGACGGGCCTGCCGATGGAGCCGCTGGCCCTCCTGCGCGTGCGGGCCACCCGCAGCCAGGTGGGGCTCACCCGCGCCCAGCGCCGGAAGAACGTCGCCGGCGCCTTTCGCGTCGCACCCCGGCGCCGCCACCGGATCGACGGGCAGGCCGTCCTGCTGGTGGACGATGTGATCACCACGGGCGCGACGGCTGAGGCCTGCGCCCGCGCCTTGCGCCGCGCCGGGGCGCGGCGGGTCGACGTTCTCGCCCTGGCGCTCGTGACCGACCTCGCCCGCAGCCCGTTCTAGCGCGGGGGGCGCGCCCTCCCAATCCCCCTCCCAATCCCATGGCCATGGGCTGCGGCGCCGTGTAGGCTGCGGGCGAGCAACATGAGAAGAGAGCACGCCATGGCCCGTATTCGCATTCTCCCCTCCAACAATGTCTGCACCGCGCGGGGCGGCGACACCGTCCTCGATGCCGGACTGAAATCGGGGCTGGCCCTCGGCTATGGATGCAGCAATGGCAATTGCGGCGAATGCCTCGCCCGGCTAGTGGAAGGCGAGGTCGCCGAGACGCGCCGCGGCGATTATCGCCTGTCCGAGCGCGAAAAGCGGGACGGCCTGTTCCTCATGTGCTGCCATGCGCCGAAGGGCGACATCACCATCGAGACGCGGGAGGCGAGCGGCGCCGGCGACATTCCGCATCAGGACATTCAGGCCAAGATCAAGTCGGTGAGCGTGATCGACGAGCAGATCCTGCATCTGCACGTGCGCACGCCGCGGGCCCAGCGTCTGCGCTTCCTGGCCGGCCAGTCCGTGCATCTTGGCGGCGCCGATGGCGTTCCCGACACGCTGCTTCCCATCGCAAGCTGCCCCTGCGACGACATGAACCTGCATTTCCACGTGCCTCTCGTTCCCGGGGACGCCTTCAGCGAGCATGCCTTCGAGGGCGGGCTCAAACCCATGCAGCGCATCTGGGTGCGCGGGCCGGAGGGCCAGTTCGTGCTCGGCGACCGGGTGCCGGGGCCGCTTGTCTTCATCGCCTGGCATACGGGCTTTGCGCCCATCTCGAGCCTGATCGAGCACGCCATGGCCCTGGAGACGGGGGAGGACATCTTTCTCTACCGCCTCTCGCCACAGCCGGGCCGGCATTATCTCGACAATCTCTGCCGGTCCTGGTCCGACGCCTGGGACAATGTCCACTACCGCCCGCTCGAGACGCGGTTCACGCTCCTCTCCGATCAGGCGGCGGCCAATGCGGTGCTCGCCGAGATTGCCGAGCGCCATGCGCCGCTCTCGGCCCACTGGCTGTTCGTGGCGGGGCCGCCCTCGCTCACCTCGTCTGCGCAGGCCTTCGGGCGGATGCACGAGCTCGAACCCGAGCAGGTCAGGACCGAGACCATCGGCCTCGGCTTCTACGAGGCCCTCGCCGCCGGATGAGGGCGAGCCACGGAAGGGGGACTTCGAGGCTGGCGAGGGAGAATCGACATACTCCGGGGCCAGGGCAATCGCTCGAAGCCCCAAAACGCCTCTCTTCTCGTCATCACCCGGCTCGACCGGGTGATCCAGGGCGGCAAGCTCGCAGGTTGCGGCCCTGGATCGCCGGGTCTGGGCCCGGCGATGACGTGAAGGAGAGCAGCGATTGCGCTATCCGTGCGTGCACGCGATGCGCCTCGGGAGTTCATGCGTATGCTGACATCTTTCGAGCGATTGCCCTGCTCCGGGGCTCGAGGCCATTGTGATGTGTCACGGCACTCGCTACAAATCGATTACCACTAGCGAAAGTTGCGCAACCATGACGACCAAAGTCAAAGGACCCATGAGGAAGCCGCCACATATGGGCGGGTTCATCCGCCGCGAGATACTCGAGCCGCTCGGCCTCGGGGTGAGTGCGGCCGCCGAGGCTCTGGGCGTGGCGCGACCGACGCTTTCACGCCTGCTGAACGAGCACTCGGCGCTGACATGGGACATGGCCCTGCGCATCGAGAAGGCTTTCGGCCCGAGCGCGGACCATTTGATGCGGATGCAGTTCGCCTATGACCGTGCCGAGGCCCATGCACGGGCGCCATCCATCAAGGTCCGCCGCGTCGTGCGCACCCGCTCGCCATAGACAGACCCGCCATCACCTCCACCCATCCTCCGGCTCCGGCGGGCCATAGCCGCCGCCGGTGGGCGTGCGGATGATGATCGCCTCGCCGGGCTCGAGAACCGTCCTTGCGCATCCCGCCAGCCGCTCCATGCGCCCATCCCGCCGGCGCACCCGGTTCTCGCCGCACTCGCCGGGCTCGCCGCCTTCGAGGCCGAAGGGGCGCACCTCGCGGAAGCCCGAAAGGATGGCGCAGTCCATGCGCTCCAGGAAACGGATTGCCCGCTCGGTGCCATCGCCCGCCCGCCAGCGCCCGCGCCCGCCCGAGCCGCGGCGGATCTCGAAGCGCTCCAGCAGGACCGGATAGCGCAGCTCCAGCACCTCCGGGTCGGTCAGGCGCGAATTGGTCATGTGGGTGTGCACGGCGGCAACGCCATCGAAGCCCGGCCCCGCCGGCGCGCCCGAGCAGATGGTCTCGTAATATTGGTGCCGAGCATTGCCGAAGGTGAGATTGTTCATGGTGCCCTGGGCCGAGGAGAGCGCCTTCATGGCGGCGAACAGCGCGTTGGTCACCACCTGGCTCGTCTCCACATTGCCGGCGACGACGGCGGCCGGATAGCGGGGGCTCAGGAGCGAGCCCTCGGGAATGACGAGGCGCACGGGCCTGAGGCAGCCGGCATTCATCGGGATGGCGTCGTCCACCATGGCGCGGAAGACATAGAGCACCGCGGCGCGGGTCACCGGCTCCGGCGCGTTGAAATTGTCGGGCTGCATGGGGCTGGTGCCGGTGAAATCGACCTCCACCTCGCGGGCCTCGCGGCGCACCCGGATGGCGACGCGGATCACCGTTCCCTGATCCATGGGCGCCTCGAAGCGGCCGTCCTCGAGCCGGTCGATCAGCCGGCGCACCGCCTCCTCGGCGTTGTCCTGGACGTGGCCCATGTAAGCCTCGACCACGTCGAGGCCGAAATGCGCGACCATGCGGCGCAACTCCTGAACGCCCTTCTCGTTCGCTGCGACCTGGGCCTTGAGATCCGCGATGTTCTGCTCGGGACTGCGCGCGGGCCAGGGTGCGGTGGTCAGCAGCCGGCGCACCTCGTCCTCCAGGAAGCGCCCGGCCTCCACCAGCTTGACGTTGTCGATATAGACGCCCTCCTCCTCGATGGTGGCGGCATCCGGCGACATGGAGCCCGGCGTGATGCCGCCGATATCCGCGTGATGGCCCCGGCTTGCGACGAAGAAGAGCAGGCGCGTGCCGGCCTCATCGAAGACGGGTGTCACCACGGTGATGTCGGGCAGGTGCGTGCCGCCATTGTAGGGCGCGTTGAGCATGTATACATCGCCCGGGCGCATGGCCGCGCCGCGCTCGGCAATGACGGTCGCGACCGAGCGGTCCATGGAGCCCAGATGCACGGGCATGTGCGGCGCGTTCGCCACCAGCGCGCCCTCGGCATCGAACACGGCGCAGGAGAAGTCCAGCCGCTCCTTGATGTTGACCGACTGGGCGGTGTTCTGGAGGGCGACGCCCATCTGCTCGGCGATGGACATGAAGAGGTTGTTGAACACTTCGAGCAGCACCGGATCGGCCTTGGTGCCCAGGGCCTGGCGGCGCGGCCGGGGCGTCCTGCGGCTGAGCAGCAAATGGTTGCGCTCCGTCACCGCCACCTGCCAGCCGGGCTCGACGACGATGGTCTGGTGCGGCTCGATGACGATGGCGGGCCCGGCGATCACATGGCCGGGGGCGAGCTGATCGCGCTCGAAGACGGTGCTCTCGTGCCAGGCGCCGCAGGAGTAGAAACGGGTGCTGGCCCTGGGCTGCGGCATGGGCACGCGGTCGAGGGGATATTCGGGCTCGTCGGCCGCGACGCCGCCGCCCGAGGTCTCGACCTCGAGCGCGGCCACCTCCACCGCCTTCTCCGGCGAGATGAAGCCGAAGCGCTGGCGGTGCAGGCGCTCGAAGGCGCGCACCATCCCGTCCCGCTCGGCCAGGGGCACGGCGAGACTCATATCGGTGCGCTCGTAGCGCAGATGCACCTGCGCACGCGTGCGCATCTCGTCCCGCGCCACACCCTGGCCCGCGAGCTCCGCCTCATTGGCGGCGCGCAGCTCCTCGGCGAGCGCGCGCAGATCGGCGACGCGCCCGCCCGCCGCGCCGAGCTGGCGCTCGACCGACCTCTGCCGATTGGCGGTGATGTGGGCAAGGCCCATGCCATAGGCCGAGAGCACGCCCGACAGGGGGTGGATCAGCACCCGGTCCATGGCCAGGGCATCGGCGACGAGGCAGGCATGCTGGCCGCCGGCGCCACCGAAACAGGCGAGAGTGTACTCGGTCACGTCATAGCCGCGCTGGACGGAGATCTTCTTGATGGCGTTGGCCATGTTCTCCACCGCGATGCGCAGGAAGCCGTCTGCCACCGCCTCCTTGCTGCGCCCATCGCCGATGCGCTCGGCAAGCTCGGCAAAGGCGCGCGCAACGCTTGCCGCATCGAGGGGCGCATCGCCATGGGGGCCGAAAATGCGGGGAAAGAAATCGGGCAGCAGCTTGCCGACGCACAGATTGGCGTCCGTCACGGTGAGCGGGCCGCCCTTGCGGTAGCACATGGGGCCGGGGTCGGCGCCGGCGGAATCGGGGCCCACGCGCAGGCGGGTGCCGTCATAATGGAGGATCGAGCCACCGCCCGCCGCCACCGTGTGGATGCGCATCATGGGTGCGCGCAGGCGCACGCCCGCCACCTCGGTCTCGAAGCTGCGCTCATACTGGCCCGCGAAATGCGACACGTCCGTGGACGTGCCGCCCATGTCGAAGCCGATGATCCTGGAGAAGCCCGCGATCCGGGCCGTCTCCGCCGCGCCCACCACGCCGCCGGCGGGCCCTGAAAGAATGGCGTCCCGCCCATGGAAGAGCGCCGCCGGGCGCAAGCCCCCCGAGCTTGCCATGAAGAGGAGGCGTGGGCCGTCCTGCGGCGCATCGCCGGGGCTCGAACGCGGGCCGTGCCGCGTGCCGGCCACGCCGAGGGCGGCTGCCACCCGTTCCACATAGCGGCGCAGGATGGGGGTGAGATAGGCATCCGCGACCGATGTGTCGCCGCGACCCACCAGCTTGATGAGGGGGCTCACCTCGTGGCTGACCGAGATCTGGCGAAAGCCCAGTGCCTTCGCGATGCGCGCCGCCTCGACCTCGTGCTCGGGCCAGGCATAGGCGTGCATGAAGACGATGGCGAGGGCGTCGATCCCGGCGGCCCGCACGGCCTCGAGCTTCGCCTTGAGCGCTTCGCCGTCGAGCGCCTGCTCCACCGTGCCGTCCGCCCGCACTCTTTCATCCGCCTCCACGACCTCTTCATAGAGCATGGACGGCTTGACGATGCGGCGGGCGAAAATGTCGGGCCGCGCCTGATAGCCGATCTCGAGCGCATCGCGAAAGCCGCGCGTGATCACGAGGCCGACGCGCTCGCCCTTGCGCTCGAGAAGCGCGTTGGTGGCGACGGTGGTGCCCATCTTCACCGAGGCGATGCGCTCGGCCGCAAGGGGGGCGCCCGGCGCCAGGCCCATGAGGCGGCGAATGCCCTCTATGGCGGCGTCGTCATAGGCGTTCGGGTTCTCAGAGAGCAGCTTGTGGGTGCGGATGCGCCCATCGGGCGTACGCGCGACCACATCGGTGAAGGTGCCGCCGCGGTCGATCCAGAAATGCCAGCGCGTGTCGGATGCCATGGCCATGCCCCTGTCGGCGCCCCGACGGGAACGCGATCGGGAGAGTTGCGGGCGCCCGGAAAATGGCCGGCCGGCGAGAGGCTCCGCCGGCCGGGATCGAAAAGGCGTGTCCTGCGCGCGGCGCCGTTCGGCCCGCGGCCTGTGCGATGGGTGGCGCTACTTGATGCGCGGCCCCTATTTGATGCGCGGCCCCTATTTGATGCGCGGCCAAGTGTGCCCCTGGCAGATCAGGCCGCCGAGAACGCAGCCTTCGACCCGCAGGGCCTTCGCGCTCTTGAGAGTCGCATAGCCGGTATATTTCTTCCCGTCGGAGACATTCAGAAGCGTGCCCTTCCACTTGTTGGGGCCGACCTTCTTGGCGCCGCACATGATGACCTTGCCGACATGGGCGGGCTTGGAGGACCTGACGATCTTCATGCCCAACCCGCCTCCGCAACTGAAGACCTGAATGTGGCGGCCGGTGTTACTCTTCCAGACGCCATTCGGCGATGCGGCCTCGGCGCCCTGGGCCAAGAACGCGACCGATACGACCCCGACGAGGCCGAGCAAGGCGGGTTTCATTTTCGACATCTCACTTGCGCTCCCATTCGCTACGCACAATCGAACTCAGACATGAAGGATTAAACGGGAATATAGCGGCCGAATCCAGATCAAATCCCGACAATGGGCTCGTGGCCTGCGAACGGGCGCCTCGCACGCACCCGTCCACCCGCCCCCTTTCGGGGGCGAACACGATGATAGCGCTGGATTTCTTCGCAGGCCTGCTTATTCTGCGGCCATGTCCGTTTGGGGAAAACTGGCCGGTGCGGCGGCCGGCTTCGCAATTGGCGGCGGGCCGTTGGGGGCGCTCGTGGGCGCGCTTGCGGGACATTTCGCGCTCGATCGGAAAGGTTCGAGCCCATCGAGGCACGAGGATGTCGCCTTCACCCTGGGCGTGATCGCGCTTGGCGCGAAAATGGCCAAGGCCGACGGTGTGGTCACGCGCGACGAGGTCGAGGCCTTCAAGGAGGTGTTCAAGATCCCTCCGAGCGAGATGAAGAACGTCGCGCGGATTTTCGATCTCGCCAAGCAGGACGTCGCGGGCTACGAGGCCTATGCCGGCCAGCTCGCCTCGATCTTCCGGGACAAGCCGGACATGCTGCGGGACATTCTCGAGGGCCTGTTTCACATCGCCGCCGCCGATGGCATCCTGCATCCGGCCGAGGAGACCTATCTGCAGAACGTCGCCCGCCGCTTCGGCATATCGGACGCGGAGTTCCAGTACATCCGCGCCCGCCACGTGCCCTCCGACAAGCGCAGCCCCTATGACGTGCTCGAAGTCTCCCCCGACATTTCCGACGACGCGCTGAAGGCGCATTATCGCCGGCTGGTGCGCGAGAACCATCCCGACCGGCTGGTCGCCCGGGGCGTGCCGGAGGAGTTCGTGGCGATCGCCACCGAGAAACTGGCGGCGATCAACGACGCCTATGGCGAGATCGCACGTGAGCGTGGATTGTGAGCCTCAGAGACGAGAAGAGTTTCGAGCCCGACACGGCGCTGGCAGCAGCCTTCGTGCCCTCGCCCAATTTCGAGGCCCGTCGGGGTGGGCGCGAGGTCGACATGGTCGTGCTCCACTACACGGGCATGGAGGAGGCGGACGCGGCGCTCGATTGGCTGACCGATCCGGCATCGCGCGTCTCGGCGCATTATCTGATCGACGAGGCGGGCCGCATCACCCAGATGGTGGCGGAGCGCAAGCGGGCCTGGCATGCGGGCGTCTCGGCCTGGGCGGGCGAGACGGACATCAACTCCTGCTCCATCGGCATCGAGATTCACAATCCGGGCCACGAGCTCGGCTATCCGGATTTTCCGGAGGCGCAGATGCAGGCGGTGGAGGCGCTTCTTCTGGACATCATCGCGCGCCACGACATTGCGCCGGAGCGCATTCTCGCCCATTCGGACGTGGCTCCCGGCCGCAAGGCGGATCCGGGCGAGAAGTTCGACTGGGCCCGGCTGCACCGTGCGGGGGTCGGCCATTGGGTGACGCCGGAGCCGGTGGGGGAGGATGAAGGGATCGGCCTTGCCGCGCGCGGAGAGGACGTCGAGACCCTGCAGCGCATGCTTGCGCGCTATGGCTATGGGATCACGGTCGGCGAGTATTATTGCCGGACCACGGCGCAGGTGGTGCGCGCCTTCCAGCGCCATTTCCTGCCCGAGCGCGTGGACGGGCGCGCCTGCCGGGCCACCATTGCCACGCTGGAGCGTCTTCTCGATGCCCTCGAGTGAGGCGCGCGTGAGACGGTCCGCCGTTCGCGCGGCTCCGTCCGCCCCGCGCACAGGGCGCGGTGCCGTCGGCCGGCGCATGACTTGACGGCGGCTGTTCGCACCCCTTTATTCAAGGTGTTCCAGCCGGCCGGATGACCGCTGCCCGGCGCCGCTCCGGCGTGCGGGCAGAGGAAAGTCCGGGCTCCATGGAAACACGGTGCCGGGTAACGCCCGGCGGGGGCGACCCCAGG
>JALUTE010000060.1:11323-17220 GCA_027058255.1 Methyloligella sp.
CGTCTGCGGCGACGCAGGCGGCATGGTAAACCCCACCGGGAGCAAGACCGAATAGGGGCGGCGCGGGCGCGAGGTGCGCTGCAAGGCAAGCCTCGCCTCCAGGCCCGTTTCCAGCCGAGCCGCCCGGGTTGGTTGCAGGAGGCGCCCAGCAATGGGCGTCCCAGATGAATGGTCATCCAGGGGCGGGCTGCGGCCCGCTCCGGACAGAACCCGGCTTACAGGCCGGCTGGAGCTCTTTCCGTTCCGTGCGGGGCGGTTTGTCCTGCGGGCCATGTCGCTGCCACTGCGCGCCCGCAACGGCCGCGCGGCCCGCGCGCTCGGAAGGCCATTCCCATCCGGCCGTGTTGCGAAGGGGCGCCGCTGGCGCTAAGAGTGCAGGCCACGCTCCCACGACATGAGGATGCATCGTCATGCAGGTCGACGAGGCACTGGTGCGCCACATTGCCCATCTGGCGCGCCTTCGCATCACGGATGAAGAAGCGCGCGCCCTTCGCGGCGAGCTCTCGGCCATTCTCGACTGGGTCGCCCAGCTCGAGGAGGTGGACACCGACGGCGTCGAGCCCATGACCCGTGTCGTCGAGATGCGCATGAAGATGCGCGAGGACGAGGTGACGGATGGCGGCTATCCGGACGACATCGTCCGCAACGCGCCCATGCGCGAGGATCATTTCTTCGTCGTTCCAAAGGTGGTCGAGTAGGCCGATGGCGGATAGCAGCGATCTCACGAGGCTGACCATTGCCGAGGCGCGGGACGCCCTGCGCAAGGGCGATCTCTCGGCCCGCACGCTCGCCGAGGCGCATATTGCGGCGATCGAGGCGGCCAATGGGGCGCTCAACGCATTCGTCCTGCCGACGCCGGAAAAGGCGCTGGCCATGGCGGATGCGGCCGACGAGCGCCTCGCCAAGGCCCGCAGGGGCCGGGGGAAGGGCAGGGCCAAAGCCGTGGACGGGGCGCTCGGCGCTCTCGAGGGCATCCCCATTGCCGTCAAGGACCTCTTCGCCACGCGCGCCGTGCGCACCACGGCGTGCAGCCACATTCTCGACGGCTTCGTGCCGCCCTACGAGTCGACGGTCACGCAGAATCTCTGGGATGCGGGCGCCGTTCTTCTCGGCAAGCTCAACAATGACGAGTTCGCCATGGGCTCGTCCAACGAGACGAGCCATTTCGGCCCCGTGGTCAATCCCTGGCGGCGCGAGGGCTCGGACGAGGCGCTGGTGCCCGGCGGCTCCTCGGGCGGCTCGGCGGCCGCCGTGGCGGCGCGGCTCTGCCCCGGCGCCATGGCCACCGACACCGGCGGCTCCATCCGCCAGCCCGCCGCCTTCACGGGAACGGTGGGCCTCAAGCCCACCTATGGGCGCTGCTCGCGCTGGGGCATCGTCGCCTTCGCCTCCTCCCTCGACCAGGCCGGCCCCATCGCCCGCACGGTGCGCGATGCGGCGATCCTGCTCGGCGCCATGGCGGGGCACGATCCCAAGGACACCACCAGCGCCGATGTTCCCGTTCCGGACTATGAAGCGGAGCTCGGGCGGGGCATCGAGGGCCTCAAGGTCGGGGTGCCGAAGGAGTATCGCGCCCCCGGCATGAGCGCGGAGATCGAGGCGCTGTGGCGCCGCGGCATTGCCTGGCTCGAGGAGGCCGGCGCCGAGGTCCGCGAGGTGAGCCTGCCGCATACCCGCTATGCGCTCCCGGCCTATTACATCGTCGCACCGGCGGAGGCCTCGTCGAACCTTGCCCGCTATGACGGGGTGCGCTACGGGCTGCGCGTGCCGGGCTCGGACATCGTCTCCATGTATGAGAACACCCGCGCGGAGGGCTTCGGCGCGGAGGTCAAGCGCCGGGTGCTGATCGGAACCTATGTGCTCTCGGCAGGCTATTACGACGCCTATTACCTCAAGGCCCAGCGGGTGCGCACCCTCATCAAGCGGGATTTCGATGCGGCCTTCGAGAGGGTGGACGTGCTGCTGACGCCGACGACGCCGGGCCCTGCCTTCGGCATTGGCGAGAAGGTGGGCGATCCCATCGCGATGTATCTCAATGACATCTTCACCGTGACGGTGAACATGGCGGGCCTGCCGGGCCTCTCGGTGCCGGCGGGGCTCTCGGGCGATGGGCTGCCCCTCGGTCTCCAGCTCATCGGCAAGCCCTTCGACGAGGCGACAGTGCTGCGCGCGGGGCAGGTGCTGGAGACGGCGGCGGGGCCGCTGCCCGAGCCCGAGGCCTGGTGGACCGGATCGCCGCCCAAGGGGGCGGCGGGGCGAAAACGCGCGTCCGGCAGGCGAAAATCTCCGGCCCGAGGGAAGGGGGCGCGTGGAGCGAAGGCCTCGCCGAAGAGAAAGGCCAGCCCATGAGCCCGCGCAAATCCGCCTCCGAATGCGCCTCCATGGACGATGTGCGCGCCGAAATCGACCGGATCGACCGGGCTCTCGTCGATCTGGTGGCCGAGCGGTTCACCTATGTGGACCGGGCCTGGCAGCTCAAGGCGGCGCCGGAGGAGGCGGTCGTGCCCTGGCGCATTCAGCAGGTGGTGGACCGGGTGCGTGCCCGTGCCGCCGAGAAGGGCCTGCCGCCGGAGCTCGCCGAGGCCCTCTGGCGGCAGATGATCGGCTGGTTCATCCAGTATGAGGAGGAGCATCTGCGCCGCGGGGGCGGAAAAGACGGGACCTGAGGCAGGCTCCGGGGCGCTCCGTGGAGCGCCGGCATGGGGCGGTGGGAGGCAGTCTGTGAGGGCGGTCCGCCCCCTGCGTCTCGTGCGCCGAGGCTCCGCCCCTCGCCTTGCGGCCTGGGTGAGGGGATCGGCCTTGCATTGATGCCATGGCCCGGCCATGCGCCAAGGATGAAGAGCGATGCAGAAGACACGTGCGAAGAGAGCAAAGGGCGGCGCCGACGACGCCGAGGCGCGCCCGCGCGGTGATATCATCGAGGGCGCCACGGGCCCGTGGGAGGTGGTGATCGGCATGGAGGTGCATGCCCAGGTGACCTCCAGGGCGAAACTCTTCTCCGGCGCGTCCACCGCGTTCGGCGGCCCGCCCAATGCCCATGTCAGCCTGGTGGATGCGGCCATGCCCGGCATGCTGCCGGTCATCAATGCCGAATGCGTGCGCCAGGCGGTGCGCACCGGCCTCGGCCTCAAGGCGAAGATCAATCTCACCTCCGTCTTTGCCCGCAAGAACTATTTCTATCCCGACCTGCCCCAGGGCTATCAGATCTCCCAGTACGACCAGCCCATCGTCGGCGAGGGCGAGGTGATCCTGGACATGAAGGACGGCTCGACGGTCCGGGTCGGGATCGAGCGCCTGCATCTGGAGCAGGACGCCGGCAAGAGCCTGCACGACCAGCATCCGGACTATTCCTATGTGGATCTCAATCGCTCGGGCGTCGCGCTCATGGAGATCGTCTCCAAACCGGATTTGCGCTCGGCCGAGGAGGCGCGGGCCTATGTGACCAAGCTGCGCACCATCATGCGCTATCTCGGCACCTGCGATGGCAATATGGAGCAGGGCAGCCTGCGCGCGGACATCAATATCTCGGTGCGCCGGCCGGGCGAGCCGCTGGGCACGCGCTGCGAGGTGAAGAACGTCAACTCGATCCGCTTCATCGGCCAGGCCATCGCCTACGAGGCGCAGCGCCAGGTGGACATTCTGGAGGATGGCGGCGAGATCGAGCAGGAGACGCGCCTTTTCGATCCCAAGAGCGGCAAGACGCGCTCCATGCGCTCCAAGGAGGAGGCGCACGACTATCGCTATTTCCCCGATCCCGATCTGCTGCCGCTGGAGCTCGACCAGGCTTTCGTCGATGCGTTGGCCGCCGAGCTGCCGGAGCTGCCGGACGAGAAGAAGGCGCGCTTCATGAGCGCCTACGGCCTGTCGGCCTATGATGCGGGGGTGCTGGTGGCCTCGCGCCGCACGGCGGACTATTTCGAGGCGGCGGTGACGGCGCCCATGCCCTTGCCCACGGGTGGGGGCGAGGCGCCAGGCAAGGGGAAGAAGGAGAAGAAGACCGGGTCGAAGACCGGCGCGAAGGCGGGGGGCAAAGGCAAGGGCAAGGCGAAAAGCGCGGGCGCGGGCGGAGCGAAGCGCGATGCCAAGGTTGTCGCGAACTGGGTGATGGGCGATCTTTCGATGCATGCCAATGCGGCGGGCTGTGCCATAGCCGATCTCGGCATTGCGCCGGAACGGCTCGCCGGCCTCGTCGATCTCATGGCGGCGGGCACCATATCGGGCAAGATCGCCAAGGACGTGCTCCAGATCATGGTGGAGGAGGGAGGCGACCCGGCCGAGATCGTGAAGGCGCGGGGCCTGGAGCAGATGTCCGACACCGGCGCGCTCGAGGCCATTGTCGAGGAGATCATCGCCGCCAATCCCAAGCAGGTGGAGCAGGTCAAGACCAAGCCCAAGACCCTGGGCTGGTTCGTCGGCCAGGTGATGAAGGCGACCCAGGGCAAGGCCAATCCGGGTCTCGTCAACCAGCTCCTGCGCGACAGGCTGGAGGTGGGCGAGGGGTAGCGGCGGCGCTCTCACGTCCTACGTGCGAGCGCCCTCTCGTCCCGCGCGCGAGCGCCGTTCGTCGGCAATGAGCGGCCGGTCGCCCTCGGGAACTCTGGTCCCGCGCGCGTGGGCGCGGTTCGACACGTTCGGCCTCGGCGCACCGCCGCGGCTCTCATCTCACGTCCCACATGCGAGCGCGCGGCTCGACCGCGGGGACGCGGAGAGAACCGTTTCCGGGACATGGCCCGCCAGCCGTCTGCGCGCCATCCGGCTGGCGGGCGAGCTCCGCTCAGCTCCCGGAACTCATGCCGCCTGGCGCGCGGCCAGCGTCTCGCCGCGATAGCTCAGCGCCTCGGCCAGATGGGCGCGCCCCACATGCTCGGCCCCGTCGAGATCGGCGATGGTGCGCGCAACCCGCAGGCAGCGGTGATAGCCGCGTGCGGTGAGGCCGAGGGAGACGGCTGCCTCGGCAAGCAGGCGCCGGCCGGCCTCCTCCGGCGTCGCCACGGCTTCGAGAACACGGCCGGAGAGGGCGGCATTGGGCAGGGCCTCCGCGATCCCGAGGGCGGCGAGGCGCTCCTTCTGCAGGACGCGGGCGGCGATCACCCGGGCGCGCACCGCGCGGCTGTCCTCGGCCGGCGCCGGCAGGGCGAGGTCGGCGGCACTCACCGCCGGCACCTCGATCTGGATGTCGATGCGATCCAGCAGCGGGCCCGAGAGGCGCGCCTGATAGCGGGCGGCGCATTGGCGCCCCTGGCGGCAGGTGAAGCCGGGCTCGAAGGCGCGCCCGCACTTGCACGGGTTCATGGCGGCCACGAGCTGCAGGCGCGAGGGATAGGCGATGCGGTGATTGGCCCGGGCGATGACGGTCTCGCCCTGCTCCAGGGGTTGGCGCAGGGCGTCGAGCGCCTGGGGCGAGAACTCCGGCAGCTCGTCGAGAAAGAGCACGCCATGATGGGCCAGGGCCACCTCGCCGGGGCGCGGACGCGTGCCGCCGCCCACCAGCGCCGCCATGCTGGCGGAATGGTGCGGCGCCCGGAAGGGCCGCCGGCGCGAGAGGCGGCCCTCGGCGAGCTCGCCGGCAAGGCTCTGGATCATGCTCACCTCGAGCATCTCCGCAGGCTCCAGTGGCGGCAGGATGGAGGGCAGGCGCTCGGCCAGCATGGTCTTGCCCGAGCCGGGCGGGCCCACCATCAGCAGGTTGTGGCCACCCGCGGCGGCGATCTCGAGGGCGCGCTTGGCGCTCTCCTGGCCCTTGATGTCGGCAAGGTCGGGCATGGGCGCCTCGGCCTCGGCGAGCGCGGGCTCGGGCCGGGTGAGCGATTGCACCCCCTTGAAGTGATTGACCAGGGAGAGGAGATGCTCCGGCGCCAGGATCTCGAGCGCCTCCCCCGCCCAGGCCGCCTCCGCGC
>JALUTE010000061.1 GCA_027058255.1 Methyloligella sp.
ACCCAGGCCGCGTAGAACTGGAACGTTTCGTCAATCTCGCTGGGGTCATCCACAACCGTATCGTTGCCCGCTCCGCCGGCGACCGTGTCGCTGAGGGCTTCTTGGCCGTCGAGCTCGTCGTCGCCGTCGTTGCCCAGGACGACATCATCGCCCGCGCCGCCACGAAGCGTGTCGTTGCCGGCCGCGCCAATGAGTGTGTCCTTGCCGGCGCCGCCGTCGATTGAATCGTTGCCCGTCCCACCGGACAGGCCATCATGGCCGATGCCGCCGATCAGGGTATCGTTGCCAGCGGCCCCGTTCAGTGTCACCGAGCCAGTAAACCCGGAAGCGTCCAGCCGGTTGTCGCCTGCCCCGCCGATCAACTGAGCCCGTTCGATCCGGCCGACCCAGTCGTCTCCGAGGCCGGAAAGGCTGATGTCGGTCAGAATGAGGTCCCCATCGGTTCGCTCGAACAACACGTCTGTGCCGGCTCCCCCGTCCAGCGTATCGTCGCCCGGGCCGCCGGTCAGCGTGTCCAGACTGCCGCCTTGGCCAAACAGTCGATCGTTCCCTTCGCCGCCGGTGAGCTGATCGCGACCGCCACCCGCGTAGAGGGTGTCGTCGCCCGGTCCTCCATCCAACGTGTCATTTCCGAGCGGGTCTGCCAGGAAGTCCCGCGACGGTCCCCCCAGCAATTGGTCGTCGCCGGCACCGCCGTTGAGCGTCGTCGGCCCGTTGAAGCCGGTGGCATCCAACCGGTTGTTGCCGCCACCTCCGGTCAACTGAGCCCGTTCGATGCTGCGCAGCACGTCCGTGCCGCGGCCCGCGAGCTGCGCATCGGTGAGAAGGAAGTCCGCGTCGGCCTGCTCCGTCAGCCAATCGTTGCCTGGGCCGCCGTCGAGCGTATCGTCGCCGTCGCCGCCGGTGAGCGTGTCCAAACTGGAGCCCTGGCCGGCCAGATAGTCGTTGCCCGGACCGCCGTCAAGCTGATCGCGGCCGCCGCCGCCCCAAATTCTGTCCGCCCCCGCTCCGCCGAGCAGCGTGTCGTTACCCAAGGGGTCTGCCAAAATATCGTCGCCGACCCCGCCCGCCAGCCAGTCGTCGCCCGGGCCGCCGTTGAGCGTTACGGAGCCGGAGAAGCCGGTGGCGTCGAGCCGGTTCGCCCCGTCGCCCCCGGTGAGCTGCGCACGCTGCAGATTCTGCAGCCGATCGGTGCCGCGCCCGGTCAGTTGCGCATCGGTCAGCACGAAATCCGTGTCCCCGGCTTCCGCCAGCACGTCAGTGCCCGCGCCGCCGTCGAGCGTATCGTCCCCGTCACCGCCGATCACGGTGTCGTAGCTGCCGCCCTGCCCCGCCACGTAGTCGCTGCCCGCACCACCGTCCAATCGGTCGCGCCCCGAGCTGCCGAAGAGCGAATCGTCGCCCGCATCGCCAGCCAAAGTGTCGTTGCCCGATCTATCGGCCAGCAGATCGTTGCCGTCTCCCCCGCGAAGCCAATCATCGGCCGAACCGCTGAGCAGTGTGTCGTCGCCAGCGGCTCCGTCCAGCGTGACCGGCCCGCTGAAGGCTGACGTTTCGATCCGGTTCGCCCCAGGCCCTCCTGTTAAGGCGGCCTGTTCCAAATCGCTCAGCGTATCCGTGCCCAGGCCGGCCAGCTGGGTGTCGCTGAGGACGAAATCGACGTCGCCCGATTCGACCAGTTGATCGTCGCCGGGGCCGCCGTCCAGAATGTCGTCGCCCACTCCTCCGGACAACGTATCGCCGCTTCCGCCCTGCCCGTCCAGCCGATCATCCCCGGCGCCGCCCTCCAGGGAGTCGCTGCCGGCCCCGGAAATCAGCACGTCCCTGCCCTCACCGCCCACCAAAGTGTCATTGCCGGTGGGGTCGGTG
>JALUTE010000062.1:0-507 GCA_027058255.1 Methyloligella sp.
GGCGTTGCGGTGAGCTGCTATGCCCCGACCGTCGAGGAGGCCGAGCGCCTGTTCGGGCTCGGGGTCAATGTCATCACCTATTGCGTGGACGGCGCCATGTTGCGCAGGGCCTACACGGCGGCGGCCGAGGGCCTCGCCGGGTTGCGCTGAGGGGAGCGGCACCATGACGGAAGCGCCGTGCGATACCACCCGGCCCGAGGTCTCCATCATCGTGCGCACGCGCAATGAGGAGTCCTGGGTCGCCCATTGCCTCGACATGGTGTTTCGCCAGAAAGGGGTCAGTTTCGAGGTGATCGTGGTGGACAATGGCTCGCGCGATCACACCCTTCCCATGGTGCGGCGCTTTCCCGTCGCCCACATTCTCACCATCGAGGACTACAAGCCGGGCCTTGCGCTCAATATCGGCATCGAGAAGGCGCGGGGCCGCTTCATTGCCTGCCTCTCGGCCCATTGCCTGCCCGTGGACGAGCACTGGCTCTCGCGCCTTCGCGCCGGGTTCGATCTCGA
>JALUTE010000062.1:517-2653 GCA_027058255.1 Methyloligella sp.
ATCTCGACGAGCGCATCGCCGGGGTCTATGGCCGCCAGCTTCCGCTCCCCTTCAGCCCCGCGGCCGACAAGCGCGACCTGCTCACCGTCTTCGGGCTCGACCGGCGCCTGCAGGTGCGGGACTATTTCTTTCACAATGCCAATTCCATGGTGCGGCGCGACGTGCTCGACGCCTATCCCTTCGATCCGGACCTGACCAATGTGGAGGACCGGCACTGGGGCAAACGGGTGACAGGGGCCGGCTATCGCCTGCTCTACGAGCCGGAGGCGGCGGTCTATCATCATCACGGCATCAATCAGGGCGGCGACCTCAATCGCATGCGCGGCGTCTCGGCCGTGCTCGACGACATGGTCGAGGAGATTGCGCGCACCCTTCCCGAGACGCTCAGGCCCGGCAATGTGAATGTCGCGGCGCTGGTGACGGTGCGCGGGCCGGTGCGGCGCCTGCGCGGCCACGACCTTCTGGAAAGCCTGCTCCGCCAGCTCAAGGCCTCCGACTATCTCGGCAAGGTCTATGTGGTCTCGGAGAACGCCGAGGCGCTGGTGAAGGCCCGGGCCTGCGGAGCCGAGGCGCTCTCGCGGCCCGACTGGCTGCTCGGCGAGGACAAGACCCTCGTCCACGTGCTCCAATGGGCGCTGGAGACCATCGAGCGGCGGGGCGACCATCCCGCCGCCATCCTGCATGCCAACTATCTGTTCCCCTATCGGCCGGCCAACCTGTTCGACGAGCTGGTTGGCGAGATGCAGTACAAGGGCCTCGATACGGTCTTTCCCGGCTATGTGGACTATAACGACCACTGGGTGAACACGGTCGACGGGCGCATCGAGCGGATCACCGAGAGCCAGCGCCCGCTCGCCGATCACCCGCGGCTCTACCGCTCCCTCTATGGTCTCGGCTGCGTGACCCAGTCCGCCTTCGTGCGCCGGGGCCGGCTCGTCGGCGACAAGGTCGGTATCCTGCCCATTCACGACCACATCTACACCCTGCGCTGCACCGACGAGAGCCGTGAGCCCGCCACCCTTCCGCCGGGCCCGCTCATGCGGTTCGCACCCGAGATCGCGCTTTTCCTGAGAGAGTTCCGGCCCTGACCCCGCCCCCGCATCAGTCCACACCCAGAAGAGACCCGGAGGCCCCGCCCCATGCAAATCCTCGTTCTCGGCGCCTATGGCTATATCGGCTCGGCCATCCTCGATGCGCTCGCGCAGCACCCCGATTACAGCCGGCTCGACGTCGTCGCGGTGGACAACTGGTCCTATGGCCGCGGCATGGCGCCCGTTCAGGCCTGGTTCGGGGAAAAACTTCCCCGTTTCAAAGGCTGGTGTCTCGACATCTCCGAGCCCTCGGACGCGCTCCAGCGCCTGGTGGACGGGAGCGACTTCATCATCAACGCCGCCTCGCTCACCCAGGTGCCGGACACCCCTCTTCACGAGAAATACATCCTCGACGGGGTCAGGGTGCTGACCGACATGATCGCGAAAAGCCCGGGGCGGCTGAAAAAGGTGATCGATATCTCGTCCACCAGCATTTACGGGCCCGTGAAGACGCGCATGCCCGAGATCGAGCCCCCCTATAGCGAAGAGGTCTTCCCCGACCCGTCGATCGCGTTTCACAATTACGCCGCCTCGAAGCTGCGGGTCGAGCAGCTCTGGCAGTCCGAGAGATGCGCCGACATGCCGTGGACGGATTTCCGCCTGGCAACCATTTTCGGCTATGCGATCGGCATGCGCTACAATCAGTTCGTGGGACAGTTCCTGGTCGATGCGCTCGCCGGCCGCGAGACCACTCTGCCCGGCTCGCCGGAGAATTTCCGGCCCTTCTGCCATGTCAAGGATTGCGCCGGCCTCATGCTGCACCTGCTCGAGAACGATCCGCAGACGAACGGACAGGTGATCAATGTGGGCGCGGAGCACCTCAACCCGAGGCTCGGCGATCTGTTCGACTCCCTCGCCGCGCTCCTGGCCCGCGACTATGGCGTCACCGCCCGCTACCGCTTTTTCTCAGAGGTCGGCGAGCCGCCCTTCGAGGAGGACTACCGGGTGGATTTCTCCAAGCTCTCCGCGCTTTCGAGCTACCGGATGCAACACGACGATTTCGCCCGCGGCGCCCGCGAGCTGGTGGATAAGGTGCTGGACAGGA
>JALUTE010000062.1:2663-6271 GCA_027058255.1 Methyloligella sp.
GCCCCGGCGCCGCTCGGACTGCTCGCTTGGAATGGGCCTGCGGCTTCATTATAGTGTCTGCGATCGCAAGCGGACGGGGCCCGGGCGAGGCTGGAAGCGGCTCGATTTTCGGCGGGCCGGGCGATGTCTCGCGAGCGCATCGATCACCCTCCCGCATCCGGGTTGCGGACAGGAGCGCCACCCCCTGAGGGGCATGCACACGGGGCGAAACAGAGCGGGAACACAAGGCTCCCGACCCGCGCCGGGCATGGGTGGCGAGCGCCGGCGGAGACGGGAGCTCCGGCGGGCACGATAAATTGGGGAGACCGAACGCAATGACGTGCAGACCGTGGCGCTGGCTTTGGGGGCTCATCCCGCTCGCGCTCATCGCGCTCCTTGTCATCCTCGGGGAGCGCGGCAATATCGAACGCGACCTCACGGAGCGCGCCCATGGGGCCCTGGGCAAGGCGGGGCTCGGGACCGTTCACGCCTCTTTCAACGGCCGTGACGGCGTGGTCAGCGGCACATTCTATGACGAGGGGACGCGCGCCGAGGCGCTTCGCACGGTGCGCGGCGTGTGGGGGGTCCGGGCGGTTGCCGATCGGGCGAAGCTGCTCGACAAGGTGGAGCCCTATAGCTGGTCCGCGACCCGCCGCGACGGGCGCATCCGCCTCAAGGGCTACATTCATTCCGAAGCCGACCGCAAGACCGTCATCGGCATAGCGCGGGCGAGCTTTCCCGGCCTCGAGATCGACGACCGGATGAAGCTCGCGCGCGGTGGGCCGGGACGCGATGTCTGGCTCGGTTGCATCGGGTTTGGCCTGGAACAGCTCGGCCATCTGAGAGAGGGCCAGGTTCGCCTCACGGGTGACCGCTTCACGCTGCTCGGCGAGGCGGCGAGCTCGGCGGCCTATCGGACCGTGCATCGGCGGCTGAAGCGGGGGCTGCCTTTCGATCTGCGCCTTGCGGCCAACCGGGTCGTGCCGCCTCGGGCCGACCCCTATGTGTGGTCGGCGGTCCTCGAAGGGGGCCGGCTGGTGCTCGAAGGCCACGTGCCGGATGGCGCCATCCGGGCGCGGCTCGCGACGCTCGCCCGGCATGTCTTCTCCCGCCAGCGGGTGACGGACCGGACGGAGTTCGCCTCCGGGGCGCCGGACCAGATCGAGCAGGCGGCATCGGTGGCGCTGCGCAATCTCGCACGCCTGGAGAAGGGCCGCGTGACGATTCGCGGTGTCCAACTGGATTTCGCGGGGCTGGCCGAACGCGAGGAGGTGGCGAAGGCCGTGGCAAAGGCCGTGCGCACGGGCCTGCCGGCGCATTTCAGATCCACCGAGGCGGTGAAGTTCCGCAAGCCGACCCTGCCCATGATCGCGGATTACAGCTTCACGGTCACCGCCACGCCCGCCCGCGTGGTGCTTGCCGGATATACCCCGGGCGAAGGGCTGCGCAAGGCGCTGCGCGACCTCGCCGCGAAGCGCTTTCCCGGCCGCACCGTCGAGGATCGACTGGCCCTCGGTGCGGGCGCTCCGAAGGGTTTTGCCAAAATGGCGCGCCTCGCCATCGAGAGTCTGGCCGGGCTGGAGAGCGGACGGGCCACCCTGCGCGCACAAAAGCTCGCCATCGAAGGGGCAAGTGCGAGCCGGCGCATTGCCGGCGAGATCGAGGCCCGCCTCGCGGGCCGGCGCATGGCGGGGTTCGAGACCAAGGTCGCCATTCGACTGCGTGAAAGCGCTCCGGACTGGCGGGCGGCGCTCGATGGGCGGACCATCACGCTTTCGGGCGAGGTTCCGGACCGCGCATCGCGCCAGCGCATCACCGCGCTTGCCGCGCGCTCCTTTCCGGGCCGCCGGGTCGTCGATCGCATGCGGCGCGTCGATGCCGGCGATACCACGCAATGGATGAAGGTCGTGTCGGCAGGCCTGCGCATGCTCTCGCGCCTTGCCGAGGGGCAAGTGACGCTGGTCAGCCGGCGGCTCCAGGTCTCGGGAGAGGCGCGCGCCCCGGCCGACATGATCGTCATTCGCGAATGGGTCAGCGCCGCGCTGCCTTCGGGTTTCAGCGGCGAGGAGGATGTGCGCCTGAGGCCCCGGCCGCCTGTCACCTACGACTATTCCGAGATCGAGGACGAGATCTTCGAGTGGGCCGCCAGCCGGCGGGAGGCGGAAGAGCGCAGAAAAGCCGAAGCCGATGAGCGGGCGCGGCGAGAGGCGGAGGCGCGCAAGAGGGCCGAGGCGGCCGAGCAGGCGCGCAGGGCAGCGGCTGCCCGTGCCAAGGCCGAGGCAGAGGCCGCCGAGCGCGCAAGGCGGGCCGAGGCGGCCGAGCAGGGGCGCGGAAAAGACGGTGCGGATGGCGGCACGAACGGCGCCAGCATGGTGGTGACCTCGGCCGAAAGCGGCGAGAGGGGCCCGGTCAGCGCCGATGTCTGCCAGAAGATGCTCGACTCCATCACAAGCCACGGCGTGATCCGGTTTCGCACGGCAAGCGCGGATCTTGCCAAGGACAGCCATGCGACCCTCGATGCGCTGGCCCGCGCGGTCAAGCGCTGCCCGGACGTCTCCATCGAAATCGCGGGGCACACGGATTCGGATGGCTCGGCCAATCTCAATCAGCGCCTCTCGGAGCTGCGTGCGCGCTCGGTGGTTGCCTATCTCACCGGACGAGGGGTCTCGCGCGATCGGCTGCACGCCGTCGGCTATGGCGAAACCCGGCCCGTGGCGCCGAATGACACACCGGCCAACAAGGCGCGCAACCGGAGAATCGAGTTCACCGTGAAGACCCGCACCAAGACCGACAACTAGCCGCAACCGGCCCGTCCGGCCCTTCGCCCTTGCGCGACCAGGCCGGCACTGTTTCCGCTAGGGAGAACGATCCATGGGCTATCTGTTCGTCAAGCTGCTGCCTTATATCCTGCTCGCCTTTCTGATCGGTCTCGTCGTCGGCTGGTATTCCTGCGCCCGCTACGACGATCTTTGACGGCCGTGCCACACGGCCATCGCCCGCACGTGATGGATGATCAGGGATTTCGACAATGACCTATTTTGCCTTGCAGACGATCGGGCTGCTGCTGTTCGCCTTCGTTCTCGGCGCATCCCTCGCGTGCATGATGCGCTCGTTCTTCCTGTTCCGCGAGGATCGGCCCGCCGCTGCTCCCCCGCCCGGTGACGAGGCGGCTGCCGCACCGCCCGCGCGCGAGCCGGATGCCGAGGCGCGGGCCGGCGGGGCGGCCGGGGGCGCCGAGGATGCGGCTTCGGCCGAGGGCGAAGCGGCCGGTGCGCAGGGCCAGGCGGAGGCGGCGGTCGCGGGCGATGCGGTGGAGAGCGAGCCGGCCGCTCCGGCGGAGCCGCGCTCGACAGGGGCCGATGCCGCGGCCGGCATGGCGACGGCTGCGGCGGCGGCAGCCGTTGCGACCAGCGCCCTGGGTGTCGGCGGCGAGGCCGAGGCTCTGCCCGAGCCCGAGCCCGAGCCTGCGGCAGAGCCCGCGCCGGCACCGACGCCCGGCCCGGCAGTGGCTGCGGAGGGACCCGCGGACGATCTGACCCGGATTCGCGGCATCGACAGCGCCTTGGCGGGCGCGCTCGCGGGCGAGGGTGTGCGCCGCTTCGAGCAGATCGCTTCCCCAGGCCGCGATC
>JALUTE010000063.1 GCA_027058255.1 Methyloligella sp.
CCCAGGCGCGGCGTCTGCGGGCGACATGCCCACCTGCCAACTCGCGTTGGGCGAAATGGTCGAGCAGCTCGAGATCATTCACCCCGCTCGCCCAACGAAAATAGTCCTGATATTGCTCGGCCATCGGACGCGTGTCCCAAGGGTCGGTCATGACCGCAGGTGTCTCCAGAAGGACGATGAACGCTTCGCCACCCTGTTTCCCCTGAAGTGTCACCGGACACACCGCAGGGGCTTTCCCCTCCTGCGGCCCCCGCACCACTTCGAGCCTAGCACCGGTGCGTCCGATCCCGTCGAGGCCATTGCATAGAATCGAAACGATCTGACGAAAGGCATCGTCGTCATCGACGCCATTCCTGTGAACGCGCAACCGCCAGCGCCGCGGCTGCCATTCGCCATTGCCATCGGACAGCAAATTAGAGCGCGCAACCATAACGAACAGTTGCTCGTCGCTCGCAATGCCATCGGGCCCAATCGCCGTATGCCCCCTTGGCAGCGAGGCCATCTGAGACGCCGGGCGGTCGAGCAAATTGCGCGCGGCTTTGGCGTGCTCGTCTTTCCAATCGGGTTGCCAGGCCGGCGCATGTGCGAACCCAAGCAGAGGATCCGTCCCTTGATACGAGAGCGCATCCCTGAGGCTCACCTCCTCCTCGGCCGCTTCTGGATCGACAGCCAGCGAGAGGGGGAGAGCGCGATCGCACTCTCTACCCTCGGCATCGAGGGGCCAGGCATGACTGATCACAAGACGGCCAAGCGCTTCGCCGAGCGCATCGCCCGGTGCGTCGGGCGAGCCGCCCGCCAGTTCGATGCGACGCGCAATTGCTCCCTTGATGGCAGCGCCGGGCACGAAGCTTTCGCCCGCGAACACATTGTCGGCGAGATGGCGGGTAGCCACCAGAATGGGCCGGTCGAAGGTGATGTCGAACTCGAGCGTGTCGCTGGACCGAGACACGGCACCGCTAAGAGCCTCAGCGCTCGGTCGTATCTCGCTCGGATCGCCCTTGGGCCGGACGGTGCATTCCTCCCCAACGACCTCGCCCAAGCCCACAGATTTGAGCGCCCCCATGGCGGGAAGAAGTTTGATGGCCTTCTCCAGCGCTCCGATGCAATTGCCTGCTTCGTTGTCCTCGAGATAGGCAACGATCGTCCCGCAAAACTTAGCAATCTTCCCCAATGGGCACACCAGTTCGATCGTTTGCAGCATGCCTTCCTCGGCGGCGCCGGTCTCTCGGTCAATTCGGACGCGGTGGAGAAGCTCTCGGCGTTCCGTGGTCTGATCCTCCTGTTGATCGAGCTCAAGATCGGCGAACAAGAGCAGGCCCCGATTGGGCCGCTCCATTTCACCATTCGTTGACAAGCGCGATGGTGCGCCGAGCCAAGCGTCGATATCGTTTTGGGAAACTACGCTCCCATCCGTTGCTTTCGCGATTTCGCACAGTGCGGCGCGGACGAGGCCACGAACGTGATCGGCGGGGATGATGGGCACACCTTTCTCGTTGCGCAGGGCATTGGCGTCGATACCGAGTGCCGTTGCGGCAAGGCCCTGGAAGAGGAACGGGCTGCGAATTGCTATGCAAAGCTCAATCTCATAACGCTTCCGGCTCATGACCCTGCGCCTCCCATGCCGAGGCCTGCGCCCAGCGGCTCCAACGCTTCGTCCTTGAAGGGGTCGACGTAATCCCAATGTTGGGCGAGGAGGTAGAGGTTGAGAGCAAAGTGATCGGGCGGCTCGAGCGTACTTGTTAGCGCAAGTTCATTTTCGTTGGGCCCGTGGCCCGTGCGCTCGCGGTAGACCTGCCACTGTTCAAGTGCGATCCTGCCGGCTTGAGGCGTGGTGAGCTTCCGGTCCTCTTCCGCAATCCCTTG
>JALUTE010000064.1 GCA_027058255.1 Methyloligella sp.
GCCTCTGGTCTCGCCCTTCCACGGAGCGCTCCCCTCTCTGCGGGCCGCTTGCACAATCGCGTGCTCCATGGACCTATCGCGCCCGAGCGCCCGGCACAAGCGGGCCGAACAGCCAAGCGCCCGCACCCCCTCTTCAAGGGTGCGGGCGCGTGCCTTCCGGATCGGGCGGCCGCCCTCTACATGCCGCGCACCAGCGTGCCCAGCAGCAGAAGCACGTAGGAGAAGAGCAATGCGCCGAACAGATTGCCCTGCACGACCGGAACCGCGATTCCGAAATACTTGGTCGCAACCACGGCGACCGCCAGAATGAAGGAAATCAGAAACACGACCATGCTCGGTGGGGTCAGTCTCATGGCTCTCGTGGCCTCCCTGTCATTGCAACACCGCACAGGCTTTGGATCACGGGCGCGCGGGACACCCGCCGGGCGCAGGCTATACCGATTCGGGAGGCAAGGGCGACGGCCGTGCGCCGCTATTCCCCGGCCGAGAAGACGAAGCCGGTGCCGTAGACGATGATCTCCACGCCGCCCTGGGTGACCACGGGGTGGGAAATGCGCAGGGCAACGACGCCGTCATAGCCCTCGTTGGCCGCCTTCTGCCGGAGGCTGGCGAGCGCCCGCTCGAGCGTCTGCTCCACCAGCTCCTCATAACGCCGCATGCGCCCGCCGAAGGTGTTGGTGATGTGCTCGCGAATGTCGCGCAGGATGTTGGCGGCGCCGACGGCCGAGGCCGTGACCAGACCGCCCGCGCGGATGGCGCGCCCCGCCACGGCCTCGGTGGTCAGCAACAGGATGTCCTCCGGCGCGGCCGTTCCGGCAACGGCAAGCGGGGCCTCGGTGCGATCGGCGTGCGTCATGCCTTTCCACCCTTCAGTTTTTTCGGCCCGCGGCCTGCCTCGCCGGGCGCCTGAACGATCACGCGCGGCCGGCGCGGCATGATGATGCGCCACAGCATGGCGAGAAGAAGGGCGGCCACCAGCCCTGCGGCCGAAAGGGCGATGGGGTGCTTCTCCCACAGGAGGACGGGGCTCACCTTGCCCTCGAGGACGAGCGCGGCATCGTCCCAGGCGGAAAGGAGGGCAAGCGGCCCCGTATCCGTGCGCAGCATCATGTCGAGCGCGGCATCGCGGTCGGCGCTGGCAAGCACGGCCCTCTGCACCCGGGCACCCGTCAGCCCGGCCATTTTCTCCGGAGCCAATGCCACGGCGCGCACAAGCCGCCGGCCCGCCTCGCCGGGCAGAGCCTGCACATAGGCGGAGAGCGCCGCAAGCTCGGCCGGCGTGAGGCTGCGGGCGAGCCCCTTCAGGCGGTCGCGGCCGAGCTCGCCCAGTGCCGCGCGCGCCGCCTTGGAGAGCGCGACCAGCTTGGTGATGGCGACGCGATCCTCCAGGGCGAGGATCGCCTCCAGCCCCTGACGGGTGAAGCTCTCGGGCTTGGCGAGCCGGTGAATGTCGAGGGCGACCACCTTGTCGAGCCTCTCGCCCGCGAGCCGCCGCCAGGCGAAGGCGGCATCGAGCGAGCCGGTGTCCTGGGCGATGGTCAGCGCCGCCTCGGGCAGATCGTTCGCCGCCTGCTCCAGGGTGCCGTCGGCCAGTCGCGCGAGCACGCCCTTCTCGCCTTCGCGCGCGAGGACGAGAGCGATGATGCGGTCGACCTTGGGAATGGCCGCGCGCGGGCGCCGATCCAGAAAGGCACGGAAAGGAGGATGGCGCTCGGCCAGCTCCACGACCTTGCCATGGGCGCGCTTGAAGGCGCGCCAGACATCGAGAATCTTGTCCGCCGTCTCGTCCGCCACCTTGGCGAGCTCGGCGCGCAGATGGGTGTCGAGGGACTTGGCGAGCTCGGCCCGGATGGCCTCCTTGGACTTGGCCGACTTCATCTCCTCGGCGATGATCGGCAGCACACCGTGGCGAAGCTGCCAGATGTCCTTGGCGATGAGCACGAGGCCGACGCCGCCCGCGACCAGCGAGACCAGGCGCCCGAGCAGCGCCCCAACCACCCGCTGGCCGATGCGCCGCGCCATATTGGCAAGGGAGCGGCGCACGAGCAGGATCACGGCGCCGGCGATCGCCTCGCCGCCTTCCAGCAGCACATCGCCCTTGGAGATGGTGGCCGTGACCTTGGCCGGGTCGAGGGAGAACTGCTTGCGCGTGTCCTCGCCCACCACATTGGCCACCAGCGCCCCATAGCGCGGCCCGAGAAAGCCGCGCACGCAGCGCATGGCCGGCAGCGCCGCGTCGATGGTCGCAAGCTCCACACGGGCGGAGATGGCACCGCCCACATCGCCGGCCATGGCGAGAATGGCGGCCTTGAACCGCTCGGAGCGGTAGACCCGCTCGGCCACGGTCTCGGCCAGCGCCTTGGCCTCCTCCTTGTAGGCCAGCGACTTGACGAGCTTGCCCCAGGAGCTTTCCTTGCGCACCTCCTCGATGGCCGCGTCCACGAGGCTGTCGATGGTGGCGCCGATCTTCCGCTCGCGCCATTTCTGGCGCACCAGGGCGGGGAAATCCACCCCTTCCATGCCCTTCTCGAGCGCCGCGAGGGTGATGGCCGCCACGCGGGCGCGAAAGTCGCTCTCGCTGTCCACCCGGCATGTCTCGAGCGCACCGGCGCCATCCACCTTCTCGGCAAGCGCCGGCCGGCCGGCCGCATTGGCGCGCACCGGCTCGGCGGCGAGGGGCACTGTCTGGGCCAGGATGAGCGACCCGGACATCAGCATGCAAAGAAAGGGGCGATGGGTTGGGGGCATGGATGTCACACGATGCGGGTTCGGCTGGGGCCGGCGACGGCTACGAGGATCAGAGCCTCGGCCCTTCCCCGACAGTATCCCACAGATCCTGATCGCAACATAATGCCGACATATGGCGGAATAAGGGGCGGCGCCGCCCGGGCGAGCGCATGCTCGGGCGCGGGCAAGGGCGAGCCCGAAACGCCGAGAACCCATGCTAGTCCTTGGCGGGAACCGGAGCCGGGCCGGCGGCCCTGTCGCCTGTGCCATCGGAGCCCGGATCGGGCCGCGGGCCAGCGGGCCTGGCACGCCCCCCTCCGGGCGCCGTTGCCGGCGGCGGCGATGCCACGCCTGGCGGTGTCGACGCAGGGGTCGATGCCGCCTTGCGAGCCGCCTTCGGGGCCGCCTCGGCACCGGCTGCGGCGCACCCAGCCGTGCCGGGCGTTGCCTCCCGCGCGGCGGCGGGCGCAACCGGACGGCCTCGCGGACCGGCCCCTGGCCGGGACGGCCCGGAGAGCGGCGCCGACGGCGCGCCTGCCGGGGCACTCGGCCCCGTTCGGGGCCTCTCGGGCGCCCCGTCACGTGCGGCTGCGCCGGCGCGTTCGGCCGCATCGGCGCTCGCCCCGTTTGCCGGCGGCCTCGCGCCCCTCGCCGCCGCCATGCGCGCCGGCGGCACCCTGGCACGCCCCTGGCCACCGCTCTCGCCATCACCCGGGCGGCCCGCAGCGGGAGCGCCGGCAGGCGGTGCGGCCGCGGCCTCGCTCCCCCCCGCGGCGCGCGCCGCCTCGGCTCCCTTGCGCGGCGCCCGCCGCCCGGCGAACAGCTTGCGGCCCTTGCGCGCCTCGGCCCGGCGCCTGCGCTCGGCGCGCCGGTCGCTCTTGCGCAGAACCTTCAGCAGCTCCGCCACCTCACGGTCGGCCATGGGCTCGCCATAATAGAACCCTTGCGCATACTCGCAGCCAATGGCGCGCAGGAATGCGACGTCCTCCTCCGTCTCGACTCCTTCGGCCACCACGTCCTTGTCCAGCTCGTGGGCGAGCGCCACGATGGAGCGCACGATCGCATGGCCCGACGCAGCCGAGTCGTCGTCCTGAATGAGAGAGCGGTCGATCTTGATGGTGTCGAACGGAAAGCGGCGCAGATAGGCCAGCGAGGAATAGCCCGTGCCGAAATCGTCCAGCGACAGGCTCGCGCCCGCGCTCTTGAGCCAGTCGAGGATCTCGGCCGCCTGCTCCGGGTTCTCCATGACGAGGGATTCCGTCACCTCGAGCTTCAGGCCCCCCTTGGGCACGGTCTCGCGGCCGAGAACGAGGCGAATCTCCTGGACCAGGTCCTGGCGAAACAGCTCCCGGCTCGAGATGTTGACGCTGACGAAGAGCGGCGCCTCGGGCCGGGGGAGGAGCTTCTGCCATTTGGCCGCCTCGCGCACCGCGCGATCCAGCACATAGGCGCCGAGCTCGGCAATCAGGCCCGTCTCCTCCGCCATGGGGACGAAGTCCACCGGGTTGAGCTGGCCGAGCTTGGGATGATCCCAGCGGATGAGCGCCTCGAAGCCGGCGATCTCCTCGCCCTCGAGGCGGGTGATGGGCTGATAGAGCACGCTGATCTGCCGGCGCTCGATGGCGCGGCGCAGCTCCGACTCGAGCGCCACCCGATCATCGCGATCGGCGCGCCATTCCGCCTTGAAGATCTCGATCCGGTCCGTGCCCGCGCGCTTGGCCCGGTACATGGCGATCTCCGCCTCGCGCAGGAGCTCCTCGTGGCTCTCCTGGCTGCGGTCGTAGATCGCAATGCCGATGGAGGCGGTGAGAATGATGTCCTTGCCGGCGATCTTCATGGGGCTGCGCAGGGAGCGGCGCACGCGCTCGGCCAGCATGGCGATCTCCCGGGGCGCCAACTCGCCCGCGAGCAGAATGGCGAACTGGTCGCCGCCCACCCGCGCGAGCGTGTCCTGGCTGGCGAGATGGCGGCCGAGCCGCCGGGCGACGGTGAGCAGCATGGTGTCGCCGACAATGAGGCCGAAGGCGTTGTTGACGTTCTTGAAGCGGTCGATATCGATGAAGAGCACCGTCGGGTGGGGGGCGCCCCCCTCCCGGGCGCGCACGATCGCCTGGGAGAGGCGGTCGAGAAAGAGCTCGCGATTGGGAAGCCCGGTGAGGCTGTCATGCACCGCATCGTGCATGAGGCGCTCCTGGGCGCGCCGGGCATTGGTCACGTCCCGCATCAGCCCGACGCATCTGAGCGCCCGCGTCTCGATCCCCGGCACGCTCGCCGCCTCCAGCTCGAACCAGCGATAGGAGCTGTCGGCCCGGCGCATGCGGAAATCGAGATGGATGCTGCCGCCGTTCTTCTCCTGCACCGACCAGAGCACCAGCCGAAAGCGCTCCCGATCGGCGGGGTGCAGATGGCTCGTCCACTCCGCCACCCGGCCCGAGAGCTCGCCCGGCGCAAGCCCCAGGGTCTCCTCGACGAGCGGGCTCACCGTGATCTCGTCGCGCCGCGCATTCCACTCCCAGGTCGCGGCCGACGCCCCGTCGATGGCGAGCGAGCGCAACTGCATCTCGCTTTGCGGCGCGCCATAGAGCGGCTCGACCGACCGGAAGGCGAACTGCGTGACGGTGAAGCCGAGCAGAAGAACAATCAGCACCAGGCCCGAGACGAGCCCATATTGCACGATCTCGCCGGAGAGATGGCCGAGCACCGCCATGGCGGCCCCGAACAGCCAGACGAGGAAGAGCAGCCATGTGGGGACGAGCGAGAGCGCCCGGTCCTGACCGCGAATGGCAAGATAGAGAATGAGGAGCGAGCCGAGCGTGGCGATGACGGGGAAGGAGCCGCGGGCGAAGGTGGCGGCAAGGCGCGGGTCCAGCACGGCGACCGCGACGAGCGAGAGCTGGCCCAGGATCCACAGAACGAACAGAAAGCGGATCCAGCCATGCCAGAGGCCGACGCGCAGGAAGGCATAGAGGAACACCACGATGCTGGTCGCCACCGCCGCCTCCGACGCCGCCCGATAGAGCGCATTGTCGTCGGGCGTGAGCTGGAAGAGCTTGTGCCAGAAACCGAAATCGACGCAGAGATAGGCGAGCACGGACCAGGCTATGAGGGCGGTTGCGGGGAAGATCGCCTTGTGGTTGGCCGCGAAGATGGCGGTGAGGAAGATGGCGAGCAGGCCCGTGATGCCGATCATGATGCCATCGAAGAGCATGCGCTCGCGCTGCTTCTTCTCATAGGCCAGCGCCTTCCACAGATAGACGCGGGAGTAGCGGTCCGAGGCGAGCTCGGCGATGAAGGTCACGGTCTGACCCGGCTCGAGGGTGATGCGGAAGATGTCGGCCCGGTCGTTGGGCACGCGCTCGGGCACGAAGCCGAGGGACGGCGTCACCTTCTCGATGCGTTTGGAATCGAGATCGGGAAAAATGACCCCCGAGCCGAGAATGTCGTAGCGCGATGCGGTCAGCCAGCGCTCGATCGACTTGTCCGTCGGATTCTGCAGCGCGAAGACCATCCAGTTGGGATCCGTGCCGGGCACCGAGGCACGCACCGACATGCGGCCGGCGATCCCGTCGGCGCCGGGCGCGGTCTCGATCTGCAACCGGTCGCCGCGCCCCTCGTAGAGAATGCCCTGCAGGGTGATCTCGATCCGCTCCTGCCCCGGCCCGATCACGATCGGCTCGAGCGCCCGTGCCGGAGCGGTGCCGGCCAGCAGGACAAGCCCCAGCACTACCCCCGAGAGAAGCACGCGCCAGAGCCCGGCCGAACCGGAGGCAAGGCCGGCATTGCGCGCCCCCGACGCGCGCTCACGGCGCATCGCTCTGCACCCGTCTCGTCCTCTCAGAGCCAATATCGGCCTCGCTCGCTCGCCATCGCCATCTCCCATCACGCTCACATGCGCGGGTCGTCGCCGAGAAGGGCAAACAGGATGTGATCCTGCCACCTGCCGTCGATTCGCAGATAGCCCCTTGCCAGACCTTCTCTCCGAAAACCGGTTTTTTTCAGAACGGCGATCGACGCAGTGTTGGCCGGCAGACAGGCCGCCTCGATCCGGTGCAGGCGCAGGACATCGAAAGCGAAGGGAATGATGGCCCGCACCGCCTCGGTCATATAGCCCTTTCCCGCGAAACGCGCTCCGATCCAATAGCCGAGCGAGCAGGCCTGGGTGGCGCCGCGCCGCACATTGGTGAGCGAGATGCCGCCGAGCAGCCGGTCGTCATGGTCGCGGGTTCCATGGACAAAGAAGGCATAGCCGGTGCCATCGCGAAAATCCCTGTGATAGTGACGCAGGCGGCGGCGAAAGGCGGTGCGCGAGAGCTCGTCCCGCGCCCAGCTCGGCTCCCAGGGGGTGAGAAAGGCCCGGCTCTCCGCCCGCAGCGCCGCCCAGGCATGATAGTCCGCCATGGTCGGCACACGCAGCACCACGCCGTCCCCGTGCACCACATATCCCGGCTCCGGCACCGTCGCCGACTTCAGGAACGCCATCGCTCGATCGCATCCTCCCTGCCTGCGCGACCCGACCAGCGCGGCCTCGGCGCCCGGGCAGCGTGCCCGACCCGCTCCTTGCCCTCACGAAAGCGCCGCCAGCATGCGCTCCAACTCCGCCTCGCCCACCGTGCCGCCCACCTCGGCCAGTGTCGCCGGCGCGCCCCGGACAAGGCGCTCGGCGAGGGCGCGAATGGCTTGCGGCGACACCGCATCGACCTTCGCCTTCAGGGCCTCGATCTCAAGCGGCTCTCCGAAAGCCAGCAATTGCCGGGCCACCTGCTCGGCCCGGGCCGCGGAATGCTCCAGACTCATCAAGAGGCCCGCCTTGAGCTGCGCCTTGGCCCGCGCCACCTCGTCCTCGGACGGCGCCTCGGCGGCAATGCGCACGAGCTCGCCCGTGATTACCTGCATCAGCTCTCCCACCATGTCCGGCCCGGTGGCGGCGTGGATCTCGAAAAGTCCGGTATCGGAAAGCCCCCAGCCATAGGAATAGATGGAATAGCACAGCCCCCTCTCCTCCCGCGCCTTCTGGAAGAGCCGCGAGGACATGCCGCCCCCGAACAGGCCCGAAAGCACCTGGCCCGTATAGAACGCCTCCTCCCGGTAGGATGGCCCGTGCAGCGCCAGGATGATGTGCGCCTGCTCGAAGGGGCGGGCAAGACGCGCGACACCGCCCGCATAGCGCGCAGGGCGCAGCCCCTCCACCGCGCCGCCATTGAGCCCGCCGAATAGGGCCTCAGCGTGGCGGCTCAGGGTTTCGTGATCGATGCCCCCCGCCGCCGCGATGACGATGTTCCCGGCCGTGTAATGGCGGGCGCGATAGGCGCGCAGGTCGTCCGGTGTGAAGCGACGCACGCTCTCCCGGGTGCCGAGAATGGTGCGCCCGAGGGCCTGGCCGGGCCAGGCGAGCGCGTGGGCGAGATCATAGGCAAGATCGTCCGGGCTGTCCTCGCTGGCGGCGATCTCCTGCAGGATCACGTCGCGCTCGCGGTCGAAGTCCTCGGGCCCGAAACGGGGATTCTGCACGATATCCGCCAGCAGCTCCAGGGCGAGCGGCACGTCCTCCTTGAGGACCCGCGCATAATAAGCGGTGGTCTCATGGCTGGTGGCCGCATTGAGGTCGCCGCCCACCGCCTCGATCTCCTCGGCAATCTGGCGTGCCGAGCGGGTGGCCGTGCCCTTGAAGGCCATGTGCTCGAGAAAATGCGCGATGCCGTGCTCGCCCTCCGCCTCGGCCCGCGAGCCCGCGGCGACCCAGACGCCCAGGGAGACCGTCTCCAGATGGGCCATGGCATGGCTCACCAGCCGAACGCCATTGGCAAGGCACGAGGTCTCGACACCGCCCACGGCGCCGCTCTTCGCGCCCGCCGTACCCCCCGCAAGCCCGCTCGCCGCCGCTGCCGCCCTGCTCATGCCGGCTCCCGCGCGGCGCGGCTCTTGTGGAGAATGTAATCGGCGACGGCGCGATACTCGTTGCCGAGCACCGTGTAGCGCTCCTTGCGGTCCATGATGGCCGCAAGGCGCGGCGGCTGCGGCACCGGCTCGCCGGTCGCCCGCTCCACCGTCTCGGGGAACTTGGCGGGATGCGCGGTTGCCAGGGTCACCATGGGGGTGGCATCGTCCCCCTGCTCCGCCCGCGCCGCCGCAAGGCCCACGGCGGTGTGCGGATCGGCCACATATCCGGTCTCGCGCCAGAGCCGGGCGATGGTGCGCACGGTCTCCGCCTCGCTCGCGCGGTGAGCGGCAAAGCCCTCCTGCAGGGCCGCCAGCTCCGCCTCGGACAGGCGAAAGGCCCCGCGCTCGGCAAAGTCCGCCATGAGGGCGCGCACGCGGGCCGGATTGCGCTGCGCCAGGTCGAAGAGCAGGCGCTCGAAATTGGACGAGACCTGAATATCCATGCTCGGGCTCGCCGTCGCCACCACCTGGCGCGGCGCATAGCGCCCGGTCCGGATGGTGCGGGCGAGAATGTCGTTCTGGTTCGTTGCCACCACCAGCCGCCCCACGGGCAGGCCCATGCGCCGTGCCACATGGCCCGCGAACACGTCTCCGAAATTGCCCGTCGGCACCGTGAAGCGCACACGCCGATACGGCGCGCCGAGCGAGAGCGCGGCGGTGAAATAATAGACGATCTGGGCCATGATGCGCGCCCAGTTGATGGAGTTGACGCCGGAGAGCTGGAGCCTGTCCGCCAGGGCGTGATCGTTGAAGAGCGCCTTCACCAGTGCCTGGGCGTCGTCGAAGGTCCCTTCGATCGCGATGTTGTGCACATTGCGCTCGCGCGCGGTTGTCATCTGCCGGCGCTGCACGTCGCTCACCCGGCCATGGGGATGGAGCACGAAGATGTCGATGGCCTCGAGGCCGCGAAAGGCCTCGATGGCCGCGCCGCCCGTATCGCCCGACGTGGCGGCAACGATGGTCGCCCGCCGCCCGCGCCGGGTGAGCGCCCGGTTCATCAGCCGCGCGAGCACCTGCATGGCGATGTCCTTGAAGGCCAGGGTCGGCCCGTGGAAGAGCTCAAGCACCCAGGACGCGGGGCCGATCTGGACCAGGGGGGCGATGGCCGGATGGGAGAAGGTTGCATAAGCCTCGTCAATGACGGCGCGGAACTCCGCCTCGTCCAGGTCCGTGCCGACGAAGGGCCGCATGACCGCGAGTGCGACGTGCGCATAGGGGCGCCCGGCCAGGGCCGCGATGGCGTCCCGGCGCAGGCGCGGCCAGCGCGCCGGCACATAGAGGCCGCCGTCGCGTGCCAGGCCCTGAAGCAGCACATCCTCGAAGCCGAGCGCCGGGGCCCGGCCTCTGGTGCTCACATAGGTCTGGGAAGTCACGGGCGCACAGCGCTCCTTCGGTCGCGGCAATTGTCGGGACATTCGAGTCTGTCATAGCGGAGCCGCGCAGGCGACGGCAAGCGGCAAAGGCGCCCGCCGTCGCGCTCTAGAGAGCGTCACGGGCGCCCACGCAGTCGACCACGCAGGAACACCGCCCAGACGATCACGAGAACAGCCGCGAGGCCGAACCAGGTCAGCGCATATTCGAGATGCCGGTTCGGGAGGGTGGTGCGACGCGGCGCCGGCTGCGGCCCGGCCGGCCCGCCTGCCGCCGTCTCCGCCTCCACATGGAAGGGCGCCACGAGCCCCCTTGCTTCCTCGATCGTTCCCGAGGCGGACCCCTCCACGAGGCGCCGCAGCACATGCTCTCGCATGCCCGCGGTCGCATACCAGCGGTTTTCCCCCAAGTTCGGCTCCGGCGTGAAGGGACCGGAACTTGGGTAGCGCACGCGGCCCACCAGGCTCACGGGACCGGTGGGCTGGCCCGCGGCCCGCCTGGCCGGGTCCTTGGCCGCATCGGGCACACGGCCGCGCACGACCAGAACATAGGTGGTGGGATAACGCCTGCCCCCGCCCAGGGGCCGTTCGAGCCTGAGCGGCGTGACGACGCGCCAGCCGGGCCCGTCCTTGTCCGGCGCCCAGAGATGGAGCTCGAGCTCATGCATGAACCGGCCCGCGAGCGAGACCCGGGTGAACTCGGGCGGCCTGTCTCCCTTGCTGCGCACCAGCGCGCCGACAGGCACCGGTGCCGCCTTTGCCGCCGCCTCGATGCGGGCGATCAGGTCCTCCTTCCAGGCAAGGCGGCGCAACTGCCAGACGCCGAGGGAGATGAGCGTTGCCAGCGCCGCCAGCATGGCCACCGTCACCAGCACGAGACCGCGCCCGCGGCCGCCTCGCTCGCCTTGCCCGCCCCGCGAAGAGGCCATCCGCCCCTCCCTTGCCATCGGCTCAGTCCATCTCGCGGCGGCCCTCGCGCGCCCGATTGACATATTGAAGAGCGATCAGCGTGGCCTTGAACGGGCGCAGCATGCCCAGTGAGAGTCCCAACAGGAGCGGCAACCAGAGCACCACATGCACCCAATAGGGCGGCTGGAAGACGATCTCCGTCATCAGTGCCAGGCCAACGACGATGAAGCCGACCACCATCATGATGAACACCGCCGGTCCGTCGCCGGAATCGGCGAAGGCATAGTCGAGGCCGCAGGCATCGCATGCAGGCGCCAGGTCGAGATAGCCGGCGAACAGATTGCCCTCGCCGCAGCGCGGGCAGCGGCCCTTGAGCCCCGCCGTGAAGGGCGAGACGGCGCGCACCGGCCCGTCGCCCTGCCCGGAGATGTCATGCTTTGCCACTGTATGAACCTTTCCGTGTCTCCAGCCCTGGTCCGGATATGCTGTCCCCGGCCATCTCCCCGCGCCCGGCCCGCCCTCGCGCGCAAATGGCGAGGGGCGGCCGCTTCCGGCCGCCCCCGATGCTTGCGAATGTCACGGCGTCGCTACGAGGCCGGCCGTTCAGGCGAACCACACATAGATGCATGTGAACAGGAACAGCCAGACCACATCGACGAAGTGCCAGTACCAGGCGGCCGCCTCGAAGCCGAAATGCTGCTTGGGCGTGAAATGGCCCTTGAGCGCCCGGAACAGCATCACGGTGAGGAAGATGGTGCCGATGATCACATGCGCGCCATGGAAGCCCGTCGCCATGAAGAAGGTCGCGCCATAGATGTGGCCGGCGAAGTTGAATCCGGCATGGGCATACTCATAGGCCTGCAGCATGGTGAAGGAGATGCCGAGGAGAATGGTGAGCACCAGCCCCCAGATCAGCCCCTTGCGATTGCCCTTGAGCAGCGAGTGGTGCGCCCAGGTCACCGTGGTGCCGGAAGTGAGCAGGATGAGGGTGTTCACCAGCGGCAGCTCCCAGGGATTGAAGGTCTTCTGGAACGCTTCGCTCGGCTTGGGCGGCCATTGCCCCCCGGTCAGGGCATTGCGCTCGACCATGCCGATGACATTGTTGGTATCCCCCAGATTGTGCACGGCGGCCGGGAACAGCGCCGCATCGAAGAACGCCCAGAACCAGGCAACGAAGAACATCACCTCGGACGCGATGAACAGGATCATCCCATAGCGCAGATGGAGCTGCACCACGGGGGTGTGGTCGCCCGCATGGGCCTCGCGAATCACATCGCGCCACCAGAACGCCATGGTCACCAGCACGCCCAGCATGCCCGCCACCGCCACCCAGGGCGGGCCGTCGTGAAACCACATGATCGCGCCCACGGCGAGCACGAAAGCCGAAATCGAGCCCGTGAGCGGCCACGGGCTGGGCTCGACGAGGTGATAATCGTGGTGCTTGGTATGCGCTTCGGCCATGTCCAACTCCATTTGCCCCTTGGTTCTGCCTTGAGAGGGGGTCTTGCCTTGGGAGGGCTGCCCGCCCCCCGATCCTCTCTTCAATCCGTTCGAACGATCCGCCTCAGCCCTTGCCGCCGGGTGCGAGCGCGCCCTTCGCGCCCCGGACGGCGGCCTCCTTGCCGGAGCTCTTGTCCGCGTCGATCTTGGCCGGGTGGAAGGTGTAGGACAGCGTGATCTCGTAAAGCCCCTTCGCGTCCGGGTCCTTCATGATGTCCGGGTCGATGAAGAACTGCACCGGCATGTCCTTGGCCTCCCCCGGCGCCAGGGTCTGGTCGGTGAAACAGAAGCAGGCGATCTTGTTGAAATAGCTCCCGGCGATCTCCGGCGTGACATTGAAGGATGCCGTGCCGCGCAGGGGCTTGTCACCCTCGTTGATGGCACGGTAGAAGGCAAGCTTGGTCTCGCCGATCCGCACCTCGATCTTCCGTTGCATAGGCTTGAACCGCCAGCCACCGAGATCGCGCGACACATTGGCATCGAAACGCACGGTGATCCGCCGATCCAGAATCGTGTCCGGCGCCTTTTCCGCCCTCTGGGTGGTGCCCCCATAGCCCGTGACCTGGCAAAAGATGCGGTAGAGCGGAACCGCCGCATAGGACATGCCCAGCATGCCGGCCACGACCGCGACCAGAATGACCGCCATGCGCGCGTGACTCGTGCCAGCGCCGTCTTTCGTCCTCGTCTCGTCACTCCGGCCCATGATCCTCGATCCCCTTGCACCGCGCCGCGCTCAGCCCCTAGAGCGGGCGGTTCATCACATTGCCCCCAAGCCGCACGATCGTCGCCGCGAAAAAGAGCACCGCAAGGGCTGCAAGCGCCAATGCAATGGCGATGTTGCGCCAGCGCTGCCGGCGCTTCTGCTCCTCGCTCATGCCCGCAGGCGGCTCGATATCCGCCATCACACACCCATCCCCGCGAGCCCCAGCGCCTGCTCGGCCAGGAGGGTCGCGAACAGCACGAAAAGATAGACGATCGAAAAGCCGAAGAGGCGCCGCGCCGCCGGTCCGCTCGCCGGCGCATCGCCCGCCCGATAGAGCCGCACGGCAAGCCCGATGAACACCGCCCCCATGAGCGCGGCAACCGTTCCGTAAAGCACGCCGCCCGGCCCGGTGAGGACCGGAAGCAGGCCGATGGGGCCGAGGGCGAGGCTGTAGAGCAGAATCTGCCGGCGCGTTGCATCAGCCCCCGCCACCACGGGCAGCATGGGCACGCCGGCCCGCGCGTAATCGCCCGACCGGCAGAGCGCCAGCGCCCAGAAATGCGGCGGAGTCCACACGAAGATGATGAGGAACAGCGCCAGGCTCTCCGGGCCGACCGCGCCGCTTGCCGCGGCCCAGCCGATCATGGGCGGAAAGGCGCCCGCCGCACCGCCGATGACGATGTTCTGCGGCGTGCGGCGCTTCAGCCACATGGTGTAGACGAAGACATAATAGCCGATGGTGAGCGCCAGAAGCGCCGCCGCGAGCCAGCTCACCGTCAGCCCCAGGGTGAAGACGGCGCCTGCCGCGAGCACGCTTCCGAAGGTCAGGGCCTCCTCCGGCGCGATCCGCCCCTGGGGGATGGGCCTGCCGGCCGTGCGCGCCATGCGGGCGTCGATATCGGCGTCGAACCACATGTTGAGCGCCCCCGAGGCCCCGGCACCCACCGCGATGCAGATGAGCGCGATCACCGCCAGGACGGGATGCATGGAGCCCGGCGCCGCGACCAGCCCGACAAGGGCGGTGAACACCACGAGCGACATCACCCGCGGCTTCAGGAGGGCGATGTAGTCGCCGACCGTGCCCCCCTCCCCGGCGGCGATGCGCGCGCAGGCACCGGCCTCGAGCCTGCTGCTCTCGATCTGTGCACTGGCCATGGCTCTCATCGCCTTTCCTTGTCACGCCCCGCCCGCATGCGAGGCTCCCGATGGGATCCGGGCCGGCGGGCAAGCGCCCCCCGGCCCGTCTTTCATCCTAGCTGAACCGCGGCAGCTCCTCGAAGGAATGGAACGGTGGCGGAGACGGCAGCGCCCATTCCAGGGTAGTCGCGCCCTCGCCCCACGGATTGTCCGCGGCCTGGGTCTTGCCGAAATAGGCCTTCGCCGTCGCGAACAGGAAGATCAGCACGCCCACGGCCGAGATGTAGGAGCCGATGGAGGAGATGTAGTTCCATCCCGCAAAGGCCTCCGGATAATCCACATAGCGGCGCGGCATGCCGGCGAGCCCCAGGAAATGCTGCGGGAAGAACACCAGGTTCACACCGATGAAGGTGACCCAGAAATGCAGCTTGCCGAGGGTCTCGGAGTACATCTTGCCGGTCATCTTCGGGAACCAGTAGTACCAGCCGGCGAAGATGGCGAAGACGGCGCCGAGCGAGAGCACATAGTGGAAATGCGCCACCACGTAATAGGTGTCGTGCAGCGCCCGGTCGATGCCGGCATTGGCCAGAACGACGCCGGTCACGCCGCCCACCGTGAACAGGAAGATGAAGCCGATGGCCCAGAGCATGGGTGTGGTGAAGCGGATCGAGCCGCCCCACATGGTGGCGATCCAGGAGAAGATCTTCACCCCCGTCGGCACGGCGATCACCATGGTCGCGGCCACGAAATAGGCCTGGGCGTTGACCGAGAGGCCGGCCGTGTACATGTGATGCGCCCACACCACGAAGCCCACCGCGCCGATGGCCACCATGGCATAGGCCATGCCGAGATAGCCGAAGACCGGCTTTTTCGAGAAGGTTGCAATCACCTGTGAGACGAGACCGAAGCCCGGCAGGATGATGATGTAGACCTCCGGATGGCCAAAGAACCAGAAGAGGTGCTGGAAGAGCACCGGATCACCGCCGCCCGAGGCCTCGAAGAAGGTGGTGCCGAAATTGCGGTCCGTGAGCAGCATGGTGATGGCGCCGGCGAGAACCGGGAGCGCCAGCAGCAGCAGGAAGGCGGTCACCAGGATCGACCACACGAAAAGCGGCATCTTGTGCATGGTCATGCCCGGCGCGCGCATGTTGAAGATGGTCGTGATGAAGTTGATCGCCCCCAGGATGGAGGATGCGCCCGCCAGGTGGATCGACAGGATGGCGTAATCCATGGCCGGCCCGGGCTGACCAGATGTGGAGAGCGGCGCGTAGAGCGTCCAGCCGCCGCCGACGCCATTGTTGCCGGGCGGCCCCTCGACGAAGAGCGAGATGATGAGGAGAGCGATCGAGGCGGGCAGCAGCCAGAACGAGATGTTGTTCATCCGCGGGAAGGCCATGTCCGGCGCGCCGATCATCAGGGGCACGAACCAGTTGCCGAAGCCGCCGATCATGGCCGGCATGACCATGAAGAAGATCATGATCAGGCCATGTGCCGTGGTGAACACGTTGAACACATGCGCATTGGAGAAGATCTGCATGCCCGGCTCCTGGAGCTCCATGCGCATGCCGATCGAGAGGGCGCCGCCGACAAGCCCCATGATCAGGGCAAACACGAGGTACATCGTGCCGATGTCCTTGTGATTGGTCGAGAACAGCCAGCGGGTGATGCCCCGCGGGGTATCGTGGCCATGGTCATGGCCGGCGTCCGCATATGTCGTCATTCCCTTGAACCTCGACTTCCTGGTTGGTCTTGCGGGCCGGATCGGATCGTCCCGGCCCGACGCCGTATTGATCGTGTGATGTCCGGCCGTGCCGTGGTCACGTGAAACGCCCGCCCGCCCACCGCCTCGACCGACGAGACGGCGTGGGCGAGGCGCTCAGCCCCTCACTCGCTCTTGATGGCGATCGCGGCCTGGCTGGCGAGGGCGGCCTGATTGCCCGCGGAGGCTCGATCGCCGAGGGAGGCCATCTCGCGGCTCTTGTCCCGGCGCTCGGCCTCGCCGATGATCGCCTTGGCCTTGTCCTCGTCCTCGGCCTTCATGGCAGCGATCCAGCGGTCGAACACGCTCTGATCCACCACCCGCACGGCGATGGGCATGAAGGCGTGCTTGATGCCGCACAGCTCCGAGCACTGGCCGTAATAGAGACCCTTCTTGGTGGCCTTGAACCAGGTCGCGGTCACCCGCCCCGGCACGGCGTCAATCTTGGAACCGAACGCCGGAACGGTCCAGTTGTGGATCACGTCGTCGGCGGTGACCAGCACATGCACCACCTTGCCCACCGGCACGACCACCTCATTGTCGACCGCGAGCAGGCGCGGCTGGCCGGGCTTGAGCTCGTCATCCTCCAGCATCACCGCATCGAAGCTCACCTCCCCATGATCCGGATACTCATAGGACCAGTACCACTGATGGCCCGTCGCCTTGATCACCAGATCGGGCTTGGGGAACTCGTACTGCTTGTAGAGCAGCTTGAAGGATGGCACCGCGATCACCACGAGAATGGCGATCGGCACCACGGTCCAGGCGACCTCGAGCAGCGTGTTGTGGGTCGTCTTGGAGGGATTGGGATTGGCCTTCTCGTTGAAGCGCACGATGACGATCACCAGAAGGGCCAACACGAACAGGGAAATGACCGAGATGATGACCAGAAGGAAATTGTGGAAGCTGTGCATCTGCTCGGCCACGGGCGTGACCGCCTCCTGCATGCCCATCTGGTAGGGCCGCGGCTCGCCGGCCGCGGCCCTACCAGATGGG
>JALUTE010000065.1 GCA_027058255.1 Methyloligella sp.
CCGCACCTCGCCCTCCTTGAGGCGGATGAGGCCGGTGACCGCATGGGCGAGCCGGTCGCGCCCGGCCGCCGCGGCGACAACGGCGAGCCGCCCGCCGGGGCGCACCTGGAACGAGACCCGGTCGAGGGAGCGCGTCCCATCCTCCTCCACCACCGAGACGTCGTCGAACTCGAGCGGCCCGTCGAGGCGCACCGGCGGCACGTCGCGCACGTCGAGCACCCGCTCGGGCAGCAGCCGCGGCAGGTCGAAGCTCTCGACGAGCTGGGTGTATTTGATCTGCGCATCGCCGCGGCGCTGATAATAGCGCAGCAGCTCCTTCCACGGCGTGGTGAGATTGTTGTAGGCGGCGAGCACCGCCACCAGCGCGCCGAGGCTGAGCCGGCCCTGCAGGATGAGTACGCCGCCGACGGAGTAGAACAGCAGCGGCGTGAAGCGCAGCATGAAGGTGTTCAGGAACTTCATGAAGAACTTGAGCTGGAAGATGCGCAAGCGGACCTTGAAGATGCCCTCGAGATGGCGCGCGAAATCCGCCAGCGTGTAGAGCATGGTGGTGTTGGCGCGGATGTCGCGGATGCCGGAGACGGATTCGCTCACCCGCCCCGAGAGCTTGCGCGCGCGGCGCACGCGCTCACGCCCGAGAAGGTTGATCCGGTTCTGCAGCTTGGGGATCACATAGGCCTGAACGGGGATGAGGGCGATGGCGGCAACGCCGAGCACCGGGTCCTGGGCGAACATGAAATAGAGGATCACCAGCAGCGTGCCGCCCTGGAAAACGGGGAGCGCGATGGCATCGGAGATGAATTCGCGAATGAGCTCCACCTCGCCCGCGATCATGGCGGAGAGCTCGCCCTGGGAGACGCGTTCGAAATGGCGCATGGGAAAGCGCAGGATGCGTTCGAACAGCATGTAGCGCAGGCGCCGGATCATGCGCTCGGAGGACGTGTTCTTGAAGGTGTTGATCCACATCAGGAACCCGCCATTGATGAGCAGCAGCGCCAGGAGGATGGCGCAGAGCGTCAGCAGATAGCTCATCTGGTCGAACGTGATTCCCAGGACCGTGCGTGGAAAGTCGCGGCCCTCGATGGCGTCGTTGACGATGATCTTGGGCAGCTCCAGCGCCGCATAGAGGAAGGGGAAGGAGGCGACGGTGATCAGGGTGATGATGATCTGCTGGCGCCGGCTGTAGCGCCAGATGAACTGATAGATGCTCTTGGGCATGGATCGCGCTTTCACGAGGCTGCTGGATTCCCGGTCGGACGGGGCGCGCGCGGCGCCTCGCGCGATGAGAGCACCCGCAGCGCGTCATGGCAATCGTTCATCGCGATGGCGTCAAGGAGGAGAGCGGCGCGGCGCGGAGCAGCGCGCCCAGCCATGGAGGGGGTCGCCTTCTGCCGGGCCGTGAGCGGTGGCGTGCCCGGCAGGGACCGGCGACTACAGGATGAAATAGCCGGCGATGATCAGCCCGCTCACGATCGTGGCGCCCACCACCGTCGTGATGAGCGCAGTCCCGCCCATTCCCGTATCGCGCCGGGCGAGAACGGCGCCCAGAACGACGAACAGGATCACCACGAGCAGGCCATGTGTGATCCAGTGATGCCCGGTGATGGCGACCAGAAGGTCGTGCACCGCCTGGTTGCTCTCCTTGAGAACCACCAGGAGTGCGCTCAACAGGCTCGTGATCGCATAGGAAAGTCCGTAGCCGCTCACCGTCGGGCCGACGGTCCGATCCGTCTCTTCTGCATGCGCCGTCATGTCCCAACTCCTATATCTGCTTGGCGAGCAGGGCGACCTTGACACCCATGCTGACGATCGCCCCCGCGCCTTCCATGGCGAGCCCCATGAGAACCACGAGCGCAGAGGCCCACAGGACCAGGTTTCGCGTCATGCGGTTCTTGACGATGTCCCCCCATGCCGCGATGGGCAGGAAGGTGGCGAGCAGGAGAAGCATCAGGAACACGTGCTCCTTCGTTTCCATGAAGAAGCCGTGCGCGAACGGCCATGGACCGGCCTTGATGATCGCCTTGTCGGCGCCATAGAACACCACGTACCAGTAGCCGCCGACGATGTAGGTGAGCCACATCAGGATGGCCGTCAGCACGCTTGCGCTGCGCAGGCGGCCCGCATTCGCCTCGCGCGCGTTCAGCGCCTCGACGAAAACCCAGACCGAGGCGATGACGGCCAGAACCCCGAATGTCGGGTGCATCATGAGGATGAGTTCTTTGGACATGGTCGGTCCCCTTTCAGGTCCTCCAGATTCGGCGGTCGGGACCGTCGAGGAGCTTGAACGCCAGGGCGGCCGCAACGCCGAAAAGCACTTTCGAGGTCAAGCTCGTCGTTAAAGGAACAATGGTGACGAAGGCGGGGTTGATCAAGGGCAGCAGGAGGAGGAAATTCACCGCCCAGACGCCAGTGAGCAGCGCGACGATGGCAAGTGGCTCGGCCATTGCGGGCGCCGCTCGCGGCACCAGGACGCGCACGAGCATGGCGATCACAATTCCGAGAGCGACGGCGAGGGCCATGTGGATCGCGACGCCGACCGCCACCGCGGCACCCGGAGTGAGCAGCGGGCCGAGCACCGTCTCCGCGATTCCGCGGGCGACGCGCGCCGCCTCGCCTCCCGAGAGATTCTGATAGAGGGCGATCCACAGGACCTCCACCACTCCGCCCGCAAGGCCCGCCGCAATGCCGGCGGCCAGGGGCCTGGCGCGATGCGCCGGTGGCGCATGAATAGAATGTAGACGCAACATTTTAGGGCTCTCCCTGTCGAACGGTCGTCCGCGAGAGCGCTGGACGCTCTCCATTGCCGCCCATAGGCGCAGGATCGCTCCTGCACCGCATTGATTCACGTCAAGGGAGGAAAAGTGCCGGTGTGCCGGAGGACGCGGGCGTCTCCTGGATCCCGCCTATTTCGCGACCGCCGGCCGGCGGGCGATGCGCCAACCTAGCCCCCCGATCACCTGGTGGCTGACGAGCCGGGTCCACAGATTGCCCTTGGCCGCATGGGTGAGGGAGACGTTGTAGCTGGCGAAGGTGAACTTGTATTCGAGGAAATAGGAGATGTTCGGCACGCGGAACTCGAGGCCGATGAGGGCCTGGAAGGCGGGGCCGACCACCTGATACTCATAGGTGCGCCCGGGGTCCTTCTGGACACGCACCTCGGCATGGGGAATGGCGATGCCGGCACCGACGCCCACATAGGTGCGCACCCGCTCGGTGCGGAAGGGCAGGCGGTAGAGCGCGTTCAGCGTCAGCATGTTGTGCCCGTGGGTGAACTCCAGCCGGCGATAGATGTCCCTGAGCCGCGCCTTTGGCGTGATGGGCTCGCCCGCCTTGGTTCCGGTGAAGGAGACGACCTCGTCGAGGCGCGAATAGGTCTTCGAATGGGTGAAGTCGAACATGGCGCCGGCCGGGGCGCGCCCGGACCAGCCGGTGACGCGCAGGCCGTAATAGATGGGGTCGACGAACGGCTTGCCGTCCCAGCCGACCTTGTGGGCGGTGAAATCATCGCCTCCCGGACGCTTGAGGCGCACGTCCGAGCGATAGGTGTAGGGCGCGCCGCCATAGGCCCCGATGAAGATCTCGGCCTCGCCCGCACTGATGCGTCCCGCATGCGCCCCGCCATTCGCACCGCGTGCATGCTCGCCCGGGCTTTCCGCGCTGGCCTCCCCCGCGCTCTCGGCCGGCTCGGCCGGGTGGATGGCAATCGTCCCCTGCGCCAGAAGCCCCGGCACGGTGATGGCCAGGAATGCGGCAAGGGCCGCAAGCTCGGTCGATCTGGCGAGCCATCGCGCCGCCAGCCGTCGCGTGCTCGCGCCCGCTCGGCCCCCGGCGGTGCCGAGCTGCAAGGTCTGCATAGAAGTCATGTCGCCAAGCCCGATGGCCCCCCTGTGGTGTCCCGGCCATGCGCGATGCGCTGGCCCGCCCCTGTCTGCCATGACCGGCATCCATAATACGTGGCACCGGGGGCCGCAATGGCCCGATGCGATGTCCCGACGCCTGAGCGCGCGGCTCGACCGGTCGCGCCCGCCGCCGCCACGCGGTGCTCCGCGCGACATGCGTTCAGGGCGCGCGCGCCCTCTCGGCGCTCTGCCGGCCCATCTCTCCCGCCGCCTCCTGCGTGCCGCGCTCGGCTTCTTGCGGCCTCTCGATGGCGCGCACCGCGCCGCCCTCCACCGCGAGCGCGAGCTCTCCGCTGCGCAAGCGCAGGGCGTCCTCGCCGAACAGCATGCGCCGCCAACCCTTGAGGGCGGGCACGGTCTCGGCCCGCGGCCCATGCACAGCGATGCGCTCGAGATCGTCCGTGGTGGCGATCAGCTTGGCGGCCACCCGATGGCGGGCGGCGGCGGCCTTGAGCAGGACCTTGAGAAGATCGACAACCGCAATGTGCTCGGGCGAAAGGCGCACAGCCTTCTCCAGGCTTGGCACCTCGGAGAGATCGCGCGCGAGTCCGCGCGCGACCGCGTCCAGCACCTGGCGTCCCGAATTCGAGCGCGCGAAACCCTTCGAGCAGGTGCGCAGCCGCGCCAGCTCCTCCGCATTGCGCGGCGCCTGATTGGCAATGTCGTAGATGGCCTCGTCCCGCAACACCCGGCCGCGCGGCACGTCCGTCTCCTGCGCCCGGCGCTCGCGCCACTCGGCCACCTCCATCAGAACCGCCAGTGCCCGGCGCGACTTGACGCGCTTGCGCATGCGCATCCAGGCATTCTCCGGATGCAGGGCATAGGTGGCGGGGTCCGTGAGCACGGCCATTTCCTCCGCAAGCCATCCCGCCCGGCCCGACGTCTCCAGCTCCCCCTTGAGCCGGGCATAGATGTCGCGCAGATGCGTGACATCCGCGAGCGCATAGGCGAGCTGCTTGGCCGCGAGCGGGCGCCGGCGCCAGTCCGTATATTGCGAGGACTTGTCAAGGCTCACATCGAGCAGCTTCTTGACCAGGTTCACATAGCTCACCTGCTCGCCGAAGCCGCACACCATGGCGGCCACCTGGGTGTCGAAGATGGGATGGGGAATGATGCCGGCCAGGTGATGGATGATCTCGATGTCCTGGCGCGCCGCATGGAACACCTTGGTGACGGTCTCGTCGGCCATGAGGGCGAAGAAGGGCGCGAGATCCATGTCCTTGGCGAGCGGGTCCACGATCAGCGCCTCCTCGGGCCCCGCCATCTGGATGAGGCAGAGCTCGGGCCAGAAGGTGCTCTCTCGGATGAACTCGGTATCGACCGTGACGTGGTCGCACCGGGCGAGCCGGGTGCAGGCGGCGGCCAGCTCGCCGGTTGTGGTAATGACGTGCATGGGGGGCATATAGCGCAGACGCGCCCGCTTGTCTCGCCCGCGCCAACACGGGCGGAGCTTTCGCGGCTGGCGTTTATGGATGTTGCATTTGTTGCATAGCTCGATGCGAGCGTGCTCTATTCGATGACGGTGACGGACATCGCGCTCGAGGTATCAGCGGCGGGGCTGTTTCGTGCTCGCTGGAGCGAGGACATCCACAAGGAATGGTTGCCCGCGCAACGTCGCACGAGTCTTGCCCATCGCCCGACTTGCCCATAGGATCATAAGCCGTATGGCGAGTGGGAGGCGGTTATGGAATATGAAGTTTATGGCCCCTTCGAGATCCCGAGAGTACATACGGGTGCGATGTTGGATTTCGATGCTGTGAGAGCGAGAGGATACTTCTGGAATTCGTTAGAAGAGAAGGTGCCGAAATTACCGAAGGCAAAAGGCGTATATTTGTTTGGAATTCGTGCGGGGCGCGGCATGACACCCCACTATGTCGGGCAGGCACGCTCCCGTAACGGGTTCTATGGAGAGGTGTTTTCCCCAAAAAACTGCAATAACTATAACAAAATAATACACAGCACGAAAGGAACGCCAATCGTATTGCTTCTCGCAAGACCAAGAAGGAGGGGTTCCGGATTTTCAAAGCCGGCGCGCGGAGAGCTCGATTTTTTGGAGAAAATGCTTATCGGCATGGCCCTCTCGAAGAACGAAGAACTCATAAATGTTCATCATACGAAATACATGAAGAACATATGCGTGCCTGGGGTTATAGGGAAATTTGATGGCCGCCGCCGTTTGTCGGAGGCGCAAGAGAGCCTCCGCGCCCTGTTGGGGACATAATCGACATCTTTCCATATTGTGCGCTCACTTGGAACTCTAGACCAACCTCTTTACAAATCGGGCGTTTCCTCCTATCGGGGCGGCGAGGGCGCGGGGGCGCTGCGATGGCGCGCCGGGGCGG
>JALUTE010000066.1 GCA_027058255.1 Methyloligella sp.
GCCGTGCCAGGGCCCGCGCGGCGACCCGCCCACAGCGCCATGGTCGCCCCCGCCGGCGCGGACAGCCCTGGCCGAGCTCGGGCGCATCGAAGCCGGCGAGGCGGATCACCTCGTCCCCGATCTGCAACACATCCCCGTCGAGAACACGCGCCCGGCCGACAACCTCGCGCGGCGCCGGCCCGCCCTGGAAAAGAGCGAGCACCACGCCCGCGACCAGCACAATGGCCGCGAGCGCCAGACCGAGGGGCGCGTGGGCGCCGAGGCGGCGCGAAAGACCGTAAAGGCGGGCCGGCGCGTGGACGCGGCGCGGCGGGCGTGTGGACCGATCCTCGCGCCAGCGCCTCGCCAGACGGGCCGCGGCCTCGGCCATGCGCACGCCAAGGCGGGCGCCCGTGCCTCCGCCCCCGGCGCTGCCTGGCCCCTTCGCACGCGGCCAGGGCAGGAGGGCCGCAATGATGAGCGCAATGGCCAGCAGCGCCGCCGCGAGGGCCGGCCGGGAGAGCGCGCCATCGCGCGTGGAGACCAGCAGCACCGCGGCCGCGAGCAGCGCCCCGACAGCGCCCATGACGCGATGCCAGGGCCGCTCGGCAAGGCGGGCAAGCGCCCGGCGCACATGCTTCAGGAACCAGAGCCAGACCCAACCCGCCGCGAGCGCTAAGCGGCGCAAGAGCAGCGCCAGGCGCCGCGGCAGCATGGCAAGGCGCAGGCGCCAGAGCGCAAACCGGCCCCGGATCCGCTCGGCCCGCATGTCTCTCCGGTGCTTTCTCGCCTGTCGCCGCGCCCGTATGGCCGTTGCCTCGTCGCGCAGGCGCGACCAATCGAAATTCTCGTTCCGCCGTCCGAAGCCGAACATGGGTGTCCCCTCCCCGACATGGCTTCTGCCCCGTTCTTCGCAGGGTGCACGTCTTTGCAGGGTGCACATCTTCGCAGGGTGCACGGCGCCTGGCGAGACGGCCCGGCGTCCCGCGGTCACGCGCGCGCCGGGCGACCTTTCAAGAGGAAAACGGCGCCGCGATGGCGATCCCGGTCAAAAGCGATGCCATGGCCGACCTTTCTCGCCACGACCGCCGTTCTCGGCAAATCGGGCATTCCCCTTCCGCCTGGGCAGCATACAATCGAAAGGCCGGGACGGAAGCCATATCAACCAGGAAGATCACCATGTCCAAAGTCTCCGCCACCCCTCCTTGCAGAACCTCGCGCGTGGCGCGGGGCGCTCTTGCCCTTCTTCTCGTCCTGCCCGCCCCCGTCGCGGTGGCCCCTTCGACGGCGCGCGCACTCGGTGGCGACTCGCCGAGCCCGACACCCGGCACGGATGCGCGCAACTGCCGGTGCGACCAGGTCTACAGCAAGCGCTACGGCAAATGCGTGCGCCGGCGCTGCGGCCGGGGCAAGATGTGGAGCTGCAAGGCGCGCAAATGCGTGCGCAGGACGTCGGGCCTGCTCTCGGATGAGGACCTCTATCGCGAGGGTGTCCGGCTCGCGAAGGCCGAGCGCTTCGCCGAGGCGCTGGCACTCCTCCAGCGCATCCGGGACAAGAAGCAGGCGCGCGTACTCAACTATATCGGCTATGCGACCCGCAAGCTCGGGGATGTGGACGCAGGCATCGCCTATTACCGCAAGGCGCTGGCGCTCGACCCGGACTACGTGGTCGCGCGCGAGTATCTCGGCGAGGGGTTTCTGCAGAAGGGGGATCTCGACGGCGCGCGCCGGGAGCTGGCCGAGATCGAGAAGCGCTGCGGCACGACCTGCCATGCCTATGAGGAACTCGCGAAGGAGATCGCAGCCTATCTCGCCCGGCGGCCGGCACGGGCGGGACAGGATGGCGCCCTGTAGGTCCTGCAGGACGCGGCCCTGTCTCGAAGACGGATCGAGGACAGCGCTGCAATGACAGCGCCCTGTCGTCTTGAAGAGAACCGTTGCACGCCGGCTTGACCGCGCGGGGGCCGGAAGGCGCGCGCCCATGTCCCGAAATGGCACAGTTGTCCACAATTCGCGTGCACAAGCGCGGTTCGTCTTGTGAGCCATGGCCGCGTGGCTTATCCAGACAAGAGGGGAGCGGCCTGGCCTCGACTGCCGGCGGGGCCCGCTTCGGCCGGGGCACGGGGCTCCAGAGAGAGACTGTCAGGGATGACCCTTTGGTCTGTGCGCTGAAGGGTCTGTAGCGGGGCGGACGCGCGGGCCTTCGGGCTCGCGCGTCTTGCGTTTTCGGGCCGCCTCACCGCTCGGGCGGCCCATGAGCATCCGGCCGGGAGAGCGAAGAGAGGGGGGCAGGTGGCGCAAGGCTCTGCGTGGTGCGCGTCGGGGTGTGGGTTGGAGGGGGACGCAAGCCACGGATGGGCCCAGGGGGTATGCCCTATCGGGGCTCGCCCGGGGAGGGCTCGCCCTGGCACGGGTCCTGCCGTCTTCGCGATCGGGCCAGGCCCGAGCCCCGCACCACCTGCCGATGCAGTTGGGGGTTACGCAACACTTACCCGAGATACGCTCTACGACCAACCTGGCCTCGCGGGCAGCGGGGCAACGCGATACGCTGTTTCTGTGTTCGTAGTTTGTTCTTAGCGCGGCGGCCGATGATTCGTCAAGCCAAATGAGAACAAAAGGGAAACTTTCTGCATGCGCGGCCTTTGTCCCCGGGCTCCTGCCGGCCCATCATGCGTTTGTGATCGCCCGATGCCGCGCCGACCTTTGACACGCTGGGAGCACACGTCCAATCTGGCTTTCGGGCCATGCCGACCGGCCATTTGATCCGTGCATTGCGTCCGCTCGGGCGTGACGCATTCGGGCCATCCCGAGCCATGAGGAGCGCCAGGCCATGATCCGTGCCATCCGTTCACCCGCACCGCCGCGCGCCCGCGCCATCGCTTCGCTCGCCCGCCCGCTCCGCCGTCTTGGAGGGCACGCGCTCGGCGCCTTCACCGCGCTCGCCCTCTTCGCCGGTGCGATGCCCGCCCACGCCAGCGAGGCGCCCCCGCCGCCGGGCGCCAAGGCCAACCGGCTCGTGCACGAGGCCTCGCCCTATCTCAGACAGCACGCCTACAACCCCGTGGACTGGTATCCCTGGGGCGAGGAGGCGCTCGAGAAGGCCCGGCGCGAGAACAAGCCCATCATGGTATCCGTGGGCTATTCCGCGTGCCATTGGTGCCATGTCATGCGGCGCGAGAGCTACTCCAACCCCGAGATCGCCAAGATCCTGAACAAGCATTTCGTCGCCATCAAGGTGGACCGCGAGCGCCGCCCGGACCTGGACGAGACCTACATGCTCGCAACCGAGCTGATTACGGGAGGCGGTGGCTGGCCCAATCACGTGTTCCTCACGCCCCGGCTCGAGCCCTTCATGGCGGGCACCTATTTTCCGCCGAAGGTGTTCAAGAAAATCCTCACCGTCATCGCCGAGGAATGGGCCAAGGATCCCAAGCCCTTCTTCGAGGATGGCGCGCGCGTCGCCAAGGCCATGAAGGCGATCCTCTCGCGCCGCGTCGGGGCACGGGCGCTCGATGGCACCGCGCTCAGGGAGGCCAAGGCCGTCATCCTGCGCGATCTCGACGTCTTTTACGGCGGCTTCGGCACGGCGCCAAAGTTTCCTCAGGAGCCGGTCCTGCATTTTCTCCTGCGCCTGGCCGAGCGCGACGGCGATGCCAAGGCCCTTGAGGCCGTGCGCGACACGCTCGACGCCATGCTCAATGGCGGCATTCAGGACCATGTCGGCGGCGGCTTCCACCGCTATGCGGTGGACAATGCCTGGCGCATTCCGCATTTCGAGAAGATGCTCTACAACCAGGCGCTGATCGGCACGGCGCTGGTGCGCGCCTATGCGCTGACGGGTGCGCAGCGCTTTGCACGGGCCGCGCGGCGCACCTTCGATTTCGTGTTGCGCGAGATGACCGCGCCCGAGGGCGGGTTCTATGCCGCCTTCGATGCCGACAGTCTCGACGCCAAGGGCGTCTCGCACGAGGGCTACTTCTACACCTGGACGCGGGAGGAGGTTGAAAAGGCGCTCGGGGCCGAGGACGCCGCCTTCGCGATCAAGGCGTTCGGCATCACCGAGGAAGGCAATTTCGAGGGCCGGAACGTCCTCCACTTCCCCGACCAGCCAGCCAAGCTCGCCGCCAGCCTCTCCATGAGCCTCAAGGACTTCGAGGCGCGGGTCGCCAAGGTGCGCAAGGCCCTCGACAAGGCACGCCGCGCCCGCAAGCTGCCCCATCTCGACAAGAAGGTGGTGGCCGCCTGGAATGGCGCGATGATCTCCGCCCTGGCCGAGGCCTCCGAGGCGCTCGGCGAGCCGCGCTACAGGCGCGCCGCCCTCAAGGCCGCCCGGTTCCTGCTCGAGCGCATGGGCGGGGCCGAGGGCGTGCTGTTCCGGTCGCATTTCGAGGGCAAGGCCAGCACGACGGCAACCCAGCAGGACTATGCCTTCACGGCGCTCGCCATGATCGACCTCTTCGACATCACCGGCGAGCGGGCGTGGCTGGCCAGGGCCGAAGGGCTGGTCAAGACCATGCTGGCGCGTTTCTACGACCAGGAGGGGGGCGACTTCTTCATGTCCGAAGGCCATGTCGGCTTCACGCGCGCCAAGAGCACGAGTGACAGCGAGCTGCCCTCGGGCAATGCCGTGGCGCTGGAGGTGTTCTCGCGCCTCGCCCGCAGGACCGACAATCCGGACCACAAGCTGAAGGCCGAGGCCCTGCTGGCGGCCCTTTCGGGCCTAGCCATGGAAACGCCACGCGCAAACGCCGCCGCGCTGCTCGCCGGAGACCGCTTCCTGCGGGGCGAGACCGGCGCGCGCCAGTTCCTGGCCAAGGGGCTCGTTCGCGCCGAGGCAATCCGGGACGTGGCCAAGGGCGTGCTGCGCGTGCGGCTCACCATGGCCAAGGGCTGGCACGTCAACGCCCACAAGCCGCTCGAGGATTTCTTCATTCCCACCGATCTCGAAATCATTGGCGGCGCCAAGGGCGATGCGGTCACCTATCCCAAGCCGGTCATCCGCAAGCTCGGGTTCAACGACAAGCCTCTGGCGCTCTATGAGGGAGTCGTGGAGATCACCGCGCCGCTGCCCAAGGGTGGCAATGGCCGGCTCAGGGCCAGGCTGCGCCTTCAGGCCTGCAGCGACGAGATCTGCCTCGAGCCGGAGGAGACGGTGCTCACCCTACCGCCTCTGCCCGGCACTTGAGACCGGCGCGCGGCGGCCATCAGGCCGGAATCACATTTCTGTGCTGCCCCTTACGAAGATTTCATGCTCGTGCAATACTGTTGTGCGTACGACACGGGTCTCGAGTCATTGGGGGTTGATATGCGCCGTATCGCACTCTTGTTCGCCGCACTCGCATTCCTCACCGCTGCGCCCGGCTTGGCCTCGGCCAGCGTCACCGCACGCATCGATCTCTCCTCCCAGCGCATGCACGTCTATGTGAACGGGCTGCACGCCTATACCTGGAAGGTCTCGACGGGCCGCGGCCGCTATCGCACGCCCACCGGGGTCTACCGGCCCTACCTTCTCAAGCGGCGGCATTACTCGAGCAAGTACAATTGGTCGCCCATGCCCTACTCGGTCTTCTTCCGCGGAGGCTATGCCATTCACGGCACCAACTACATCCGCGCCCTCGGCCGCCCGGCCTCGCATGGCTGCGTGCGTCTGCATCCGGCGAATGCGGCGCGGCTGTTCAACCTCATTCGCCGCCACGGACGGGCCAACACGCGCATCGTCATCCGATACTGACAGTGCTCCCATCGCTTCGCACCGCCGCCGGCTCGGCGCGGGCCGTCCTGAGCCGGCCCGCCAGCGCCGGCATGGCGACCATCGCCGTGGTTCACAAGCGCCCCGGCCGACTGCTAATCTCGGGCCGGCGCCAGTGCCCCTGGTGCAGAGACGCAAACACGAGATCCACGTCATTGCCGCGCGTGACGCGGCAATCCAGGGCGGCAAGCTCCGGGCTTTTTGCCCTGGTGCGCCCGATCCGATCCCCGGGTCAAGCCCGAGGAGGGCGATGACGGGTCGTCAAGCGCAAGTTTCGTATGCGTCGATGCACTCGCTGCCGACGAGGACCCGATCCGAGCCATGGAAAAGTTGCGCCTGTTCGGCCGCACCAAGGATCTCGAGCGCGAGATCGACGAGTTTCTGGACAAGCTCGCGGAGACGGCCGTCTCCTTCAAGCTGGCCGTGCGGGTCTATCTCAAGAAGGGGCGCAACAAGGAGTTCCGCGAGCGGCTCGCCGCGGTCAACAGGCTGGAGAGCGAGGCGGACA
>JALUTE010000067.1 GCA_027058255.1 Methyloligella sp.
CATCCAACCGCAGGATGTGACCTTTGCGAGCGCATCCTGGCTCATTATCGATGATCAGGGCAACCGGGCCACGGTGCGGGTCGAGGCCAGGGCGCCGGGCGAGGGCGGCAACGGGATCGTCGTCAAGATCACGCGCGCTGACGCCACGACCCAGGTGACCAGTGTGGTGGGCAACACGATCAACGTGACGCTCGACAACAACCCGCACGCGACGGCCCAGCAGTTCGTCGATGCCATCAACAGTCACGCCGCGGCGCGGCGTCTGGTGACCGCCGCGGTCGTCGACGGGTCTGGCGGTGTCACGGCCAACAATCTGACCAACGGGAGCGACCGGACCTTGGCGGGCGGGAGCGGCACGCCGCTGGCCGGCTATGTCACGGGGCTGGCGTACGCCGACTTCTACGGCGGCGACGTGCTCTACGGCGTGACCAACGCCGGCGAGTTCCTGGAAATCGACGATCGGACGGGCGTTGCGACGCTCGTGGCCGACTTGAGCGCCCTGGTGCCCGACTCGGACCTCGAGGGGCTGGCCTTGGGACCGCAAAACCTGAGCTACTTTGACGCCAACGGTGTGGCCTACCCGCAGTACTACAAGAACATGCTGTTCGCCGTCAGCGCCAGCGGCTACTTGTACGCGTTGAACACCGCGGGCGAGCTCCAGGCCGTCTTCGACAGTGACGGCGACGACGTGGCCGACTCGACGGCCATTCAGATCCGCGGTGTCGGCGGTTTCGGAGGCCTGACCGGCGTGACGGGACTTGCCTTTTCGCCGTTGGACTTCAACCTCTGGCATCCCACGATGCGGCGCGGCGATCCCGATACGATCGGCAACATCGGGCCAGGCGCAAGCGAAAACGACATTATCGGCCACGGCATCAACCAGCCCTTCGACAACAGCCGAAGCCCCGCCGATGCAAGCCGCACGATCGAGGTGGTGCGGGCCGAGGATGGCAGCCTCGTCGATGTCCGATCTCAGCAGGAGGACGAAGGCGGGCTGAGCTTCTACTTCGGCCTGGAAGAACACGACCCGGCGATTGGCCCGGATTATCTGCGGTACTACACAGAGGATCCGGCCACCGGGCTCCCGTTGGTCTCCGGCCAGTTCGGTGTCGCCGATGAAGCTTACCAGCGCGACCTGGTATCCAACGCGGCGATCGGCAACAACTACAACTTGCCGGGCGGCGCCCTGGGCAGCCTGGTCACGGCTCCGTTCAGTCTGGACGGATATTCGCCTGCGGACAAGCCCACGCTGTATTTCACGTACTTCCTCGCCACCGAGGGCGACGACGGTTCGGATCGCGACTCGGACGACACGGATCCGTTCCGCGACAGCGCGCGTGTGTTCATCTCCAATGACGGAGGCCAGACCTGGGACCTGCTGGCAACGAACAACTCGGAATTGAGCGACCCGGATGCGTTGGACGCCGAGCTGCCGCGTTTCCTCTCGCACTCGGCCACGGCCGGCCTGGCCAGCGACGATCCGACTCCCATGGATCGCCAGCAGGTTCAGGAGTTGTTCGACAACACGGGCCGATGGCGCCAGGCGCGCATCGATTTGTCGAACTACGCGGGCGACGACGCCTTGATGCTGCGCTTCGACGTCAGCACGGCCGGCATGATGGTCGACCCGAGCCTGGGCTTTGTGGAGGACTGGGACGGCGACGGCGTCGTCGGGAGAAATGAAGGATTCGGTGAGTTCTTCTACACCGCAACGGATCGCAAGCCTGTGCGCGGCCTGAACAACACGGCCGAGGGCTTCTACATCGACGACATTATCATCGGGTTTGCCGAACGCGGCGAGATGGTGACGGGCACGACGGGCACGGCGGCAGGCGACACGAGTTTT
>JALUTE010000068.1 GCA_027058255.1 Methyloligella sp.
AGGACTGGCAATGGGCGCGCCGTGCATATGCGCGAGCGCCAGCAGCAGGGAGCCCAGAAGCGCCGTCATGGTGTGACATGCGGTGAGCACGAAGGCATCCTGTCCGGCCACCGCCTCGCGAAGCCGGGCCAGGGCATCCGCCGGCTGCTCGGCAGGCCGTATGCCGGAGACGGGGCGCAAACGGGCCCCAAGCGCCGCCTCGGCCCAGGCGAGCACCGGATCCCAGGCGGCCTTCTCCGCCTCGACAAGACCGGCCGGCGCCTCGGCCCGATGGAGGATCGTGTCGCTCGCACCGAAGCGCAGAATCTCCTCGATGATCATCGCCTCGCGCCCCATGACGCCGTCGATGGCCGTGTTGGCAAGTCCCGTCAGCCGCATGGCGCGCGGGTCAAGCTCCTCGCCCTGCGCCTCCCACTCGCCGGCAATGGCCTCGGCGAGCGCCTCATGCGGCAGCACGAGCGGGCGGCCCGAGGGCGTGCGCACGGCCCGGCCATCGAGCAGGATCGCGAAACCGCCGCTTGGAGAAAGGGCCTCGGAGGCGGGCGCATGGCGCGCATGGGCATAGAAGCGCCGGCGCCTCGAGGCCCTCGCGCCACCGACGCTCATGGCCTGCCACTCCCGCGGCGGGCGGGAGGCGCGGCCGAGACCGCAAGCTCGAGCCCGTCCAGCAGCGCATCGAAGTCCCGCACGATCCGCTCGGCCCCGGACGCCACGAGCCGAGCCACCGGGTGGTAGCCCCAGGCAACGCCGATGGCGGAGACGCCCGCATTGCGGGCCATCTCCATGTCGAAGCTGGTATCCCCCACCATCACCGTCTCCCGCGGCGTGGCCCCCACCTCCTCCATCGCCTGATGCAGCATGGCCGGATGCGGCTTGGACGGCGCCCGGTCCGCCGTCTGCACGGTGTGAAAATAGTCCGCAAGCCCCTCGCGGGCGAAGAGCACGTCGATGCCGCGCCGCGCCTTGCCGGTGGCAATGCCGAGCAGCACATGGTCGAGCGCCGCAAGCCGGTCGAGCGCCGCGCGCACGCCCTCGAACAGGGGCTCCTCGTGATCGGGCCGCTGGCGCTCCGCGATGAAGGCCCGCTTGTAGCCCTCGACGAGCCGGGCAACCAATGTGCCATCGAGCCCGGGCGCGAGCGCCGCAATCGCCTCGGGCAGGGAAAGGCCGATGATGGCCCGCACGGCTTCCGGCGCAGGCGGCGCCAGGCCCTCCGCCTCGAAGGCCCGCGCCATGGCGTGCGCGATCGGGCGCTGGCTGTCCACCAGCGTTCCATCGCAATCGAAGATCACGAGGCGCAGTCCCTGACCCACCGTGCTCTCACTCCTCCAGAAAGGATTCGGCCGCCATGTCCGCCTCGAAGCCGAGCAGCTCCCAGCTCCGGGCCATGTGCTCCGGCAGGGGCGCGGAGACCTCCAGCATGCCGCCCGAGGGGTGGGGCAGGCGGATGCGCCTTGCGTGCAGATGCAGCCGGCGGGCGATCTCGCCGCCCGGATGGGCGCTTGCGCCGCCATATTTGCCATCCCCGACGATCGGATGGCCGATGGCCGCCATATGCGCCCGCAACTGGTGGGTGCGCCCCGTCTCCGGCTGCAGGGCGAGCCAGGCGAGCCGCTGCCCGGCATGCGCAATCACGCGGTAGCGGGTGCGGGCCGCCTTCGCACCGGGCTCGCCGGTGCGGGCTACATGCACCCGCTCCTCGCCCTTGCCGCCGGCCTTCACCAGCGGTGCGTCGATCACCCCCTCGCTCGGCCGCGGCACGCCCACGACGAGCGCCCAATAGAGCTTGGCGGCAGACCGGGCCTTGAGAGCGCGCCCGAGCCGCTGCGCCGCCCGGCGCGTGCGAGCGAGCAGGAGGACGCCGCTCGTGTCCCGGTCCAGCCGATGCACCAGGCGCGGGCGCTCCTCGCCGGCCTCTCGCAGCCCATCCAGCATGGCGTCGAGATGGCGCTCCGTGCGGGTTCCGCCCTGAACCGGCAGGCCGGGCGGCTTGTCGAGGGCGATCACCTCCCGGTCGCGGTGAATGACCAGACCACGGACAAAGGCGCGGTCGGCCTCCTCGAGGGGCCTCGCCGAGGCCGAACGCTCACGCGCCGGAGCGTGAGCGCGCTCGCTCGACATGGGCGGCAGGCGGACCCGCTGCCCGGCTGCAAGGCGCAGCGCCGCCTTGGCGCGCGCGCCATCGACCCGCACCTGTCCCGTGCGAAGCAGCTTTTGCAGCCGCCCGTAGCCCAGCCCCGGCCGGTGCATCTGCAGCCAGCGATCGAGCCGCATGCCGGCCTCGCTCTCGGCCACTTCCCTGATCTCCACACCACTCATCGCTCGTCATCTGCGGTCCGAGGCATGCGCATCCGCGCGCGTTCGGGCGACGGCGCTATTGCAGCACCGCACGGGCGAGCGAGAGGCCGGCGAACAACGCCAGAATCGACAGGACGACCGACGCGCCGAGATAGAAGGCCGCGTGGGTCATTGCCTTGCGCTCCACCAGAACGGCGAAATCCAGGGAGAAGGCGGAGAAGGTGGTGAAGCCGCCGAGAATGCCGGTGGCCAGGAAGGTGCGCAGCTCGTTCGAGACCGAAAAGCGCAAGGCTATGGCCTCGATCAGGATCCCCATGAGAAGCGAGCCCAGAATGTTGACGCTGAGCGTTCCCCAGGGAAAGCCGTGCCCCACCATCCGCGTCACCACAATGCTGGCGAGATACCGCCCGGCCGCGCCGATCGCCCCGCCCGCAGCCGCCCATAGCACCATGTTCATGACCGTGCCCCCCTGCACCCGCCTTCGATGATGTGCCCGGGCCATCGCTCGACCCGCAGGCCGTTTACCACCTTGGCCAGAAGGGGAAAAGACGCCCTCGGCCCTCAACGCTCGCGGCGCCGGGTAAACAGGCCCGCGCCATACCAGCCCAGGAACCAGCCGGCCACCAGCGAGACGAATATGGTGACGATATGCGCGAAATACTGCGCCTCCAGCGCCTGATCGGGGCTGCGGAAGTGGCGGGTCTGCTCGAACCAGTCGATGACGGGCGGGCCGAGGAACTTCGCGCCGACGAAAGCGCCGAGAAGCGCGAAAAGAATGGCGACCAGGACTCTCATGCGACCTCCCAGAACCAGATTTCCTTGGACTTCTCATAGGTGCCGTAATAGCCGAGCCAGGAAAACCATTCCATCAGCCAGCCCGAGCCCGAGCGATATCCGTTCCAGACGTCGATATGGTCCCCCGAGGGCGTTCTCTCCTTGATCCAGACGGTCTCGCCCTTCTCGTCCTTGCCCGCCGGCACGGAGCGCGACCAGTAGTCCTTGAAGAAGATGATGCCCGTGCGCCCGAAGACGGCGTTGTAGAAATCCTGCACCGCCTCGCCACGGATCTTCTCGGTCCTGCCGAGTCCCGGAATCGAGGCGCCGTCGAGCCCGCGGGCGAGCTTCTCGGCCACGAGAAAATGCATCTCGGAGCGCGGATGATACCAGCAGGTTCCGACGCCGGGGAGCTGTTCGGGCGTCACCCCCGCCGCCTTGAGCGAGACGCCCATGCGGATGGCGCACTGATTGGCGAAGGCCGGCAGCCCCTTGAGCCGTCCGCCCTGGGTCTTGGGCAGGCGGCAGGGAAACTGGATCGAATTATTGATGGGATGGCCACGCCAGAGCCGCTTGAACTCGATTTTCTGAACCATATCCCCTCGTCATCCGTCTCGACGCACAGGCCGGCCGGGGCTTTGAGCCCCGCCGGCGGCGCATGTGCAATCCGGGCCACTATAGGTGCTTGCGCACCGCCAGGCCATGCCGTTTTGCCCCGACCGGGGCGGCGATGGGCCGTCAGGCGCCGCCGCCGCGCTCGCGCCGCAACCTGGCCCACCAGGCGAGCCGCTTGGCGATCTCCCGCTCGAAACCGCGCTCGGGCGGGGCATAGAAGGTCTGCCGCCCCATCTCCTCGGGGAAGTAATCCTGGCCCGAGAAGGCGTCCGGTGCGTCGTGATCATACGCATAGCCCTTGCCGTAGCCCTGCTCGGCCATCAGATCCGTCGGGGCGTTCAGAATGTGCTTGGGCGGGGCGAGCGAGCCATGGGCCTTGGCAGCCTTCATCGCCCTCTTCCACGCCACATAGGCGGCATTGGACTTGGGCGCCGTGGCAAGATAGAGGCAGGCCTCGGCCAGAGCGAGCTCGCCTTCGGGGCTGCCGAGGAAATCGAAGGCGTCCTTGGCGGCATTGGCGATGGCGAGGGCGTCGGGGTCGGCAAGGCCGATATCCTCCACCGCCATGCGCACCAGCCGACGGGCGATGTAGAGCGGGTCCTCGCCGCCCGCCAGCATGCGCGCCAACCAGTAGAGCGCTGCATCGGGGTCCGAGCCGCGAACGGATTTGTGCAGGGCGCTGATGAGGTTGTAATGGCCATCGCGCGACTTGTCGTAGATCGGCGCCCGCCGCTGGACGAGGCGGGTGAGCGCATCCGTGTCGAGCGTGGCCCGGGCTTCGCCCCCCGCCTCGCCCTCGCCGGTCGCGAGATAGACCTCCTCGATGAGATTGAGCAGCGCCCGCCCGTCGCCATCGGCCATGGCGAGGAGCGCCGCCCTCGCCTCGTCCTTGAGCGGCAGGGGCCGGCCCATGACCCGCTCCGCCCGCGCCACGAGCTCGGCCAGAGCCGCCTCGTCCAGGCGCTCGAACACCAGCACGCTCGCCCGCGACAGCAGGGCCGCATTGAGCTCGAAGGACGGGTTTTCCGTCGTCGCGCCGATGAGCACGATGGTGCCGTCCTCCATGTGGGGCAGAAAGCCGTCCTGCTGCGCCCGGTTGAAGCGGTGAATCTCGTCGATGAAGAGAAGCGTGCCGCGGCCTGCCTCGCGGCGGGCTCTCGCGCGCTCGAACGCCTTGCGCAGGTCCTGAACGCCCGAGAAGATGGCCGAGAGCTGCTCGAACTCGAGCTCCGTCGCATCGGCGAGCAGCCGGGCAACGGTCGTCTTGCCCGAGCCGGGCGGCCCCCAGAAGATGAGGCTGGAGAGCCGGCCGGCCCGCACCATGCGCCCGAGAAGACCGTCGGGGCCGAGAATGTGGTCCTGCCCCACCACCTGGTCGAGGGTCTCGGGCCGCAGCCGGTCGGCGAGCGGGCGGGGCGCCTCGCGCTCCAGTCCCGCCGCCTCGAAAAGTGTGGTCATGGGTCGAGCCTCTCGGGGCATCCGCCGGCAGATGCTCAGCCCCGCACCAGAAGCTGGAAGAGCTGGCCGCGCCGGCGGATGCCGAGCTGCCAGACGCGGCGCGGATAGCGCAGAAGCGCCTCGAGGTGGCGCACCGTCTCCACGCGCTCGCCGCCGACGGAGATGATCAGATCCTTCGGCCTCAGCCCCAACCGTGCCGCCGGCGATCCCCGCCGGACCGCCAGGACCACCACGCCTGAGACGAGGTCCAGGCCCAGCTCCTCGGCAAGGGCGGGCGAGAGATTGGCCACGCGCGCGCCGCTCAGGGGATGGGCGCCGAACAGATCGCGGGCATCGCGCCGCCCGGCTCCCGGCGCCCGCTCGCGCAGCACGGTGAGCGTGCGCGCCCGCCCGTCTCGCACGACCCGGATGCGGGCCTTGCTCCCCAGGGCCCCCGTCGTGAAGCGGTAATGGAAGGCGCGCGGGTCCAGGACCTGCCGCCCGTCCACGGCCACGATCACGTCGCCCCGGCGAAGGCCCGCCCGCGCCGCCGGACTTCCCGGATAGACCCGCACCACCAGCGCGCCGATCACCCGATCGAGGCCCAGCGCCTCGGCAATGTCGCGTGTCACCGGCTCGAGCGTGGCGCCGAACCAGGGCCGCGCGATGCGCCCCTCGCCCGACAGCGCCGCATCGACGATGAGCCGCACCAGATTGGAAGGAATGGCAAATCCGATGCCGATGGACCCGCCCGAGCGGGTGAAGATCATGGTGTTGATGCCGACGAGGCGGCCGGACATGTCCACCAGCGCGCCGCCGGAATTGCCGGGATTGATCGCAGCGTCAGTCTGCAGGAAGACCTGAGCCCTGGAGCGGCCGACCTGGGTGCGGCTCAGGGCCGATATGATGCCGCTGGTCACGGTCTGCCCGACACCGAACGGATTGCCAATGGCAAGCACCAGATCGCCCACCTCGAGCTCGTCCGAATCCCTCAGCACCAGATAGGGAAAGGTCTGCCGCCCCCGCCCCTTGATGCGCAGCACGGCAAGGTCGGTCTTCTCGTCAGTCAAG
>JALUTE010000069.1 GCA_027058255.1 Methyloligella sp.
AACAAGGCGGCGATCGCCACCAATGCGGCGGGCATCCAGACCAACAAGGCCGACATTGCCAATCTGACGAGCACGGTTGGCAACAACAGCGCGGCCATCGCCACGAACAAGACCGACATCGCGACGAACAGAGCGGCCATCGCCAACAACACCGCGCGCATCGACCGCTATATGGGCGACCTGTCGGGTCTCAAGAGCGACATGGCGACAGTGAAGGCGGATGTGGCGCGCAATCGCGAAGGGATCGAGAAGAATGCCGAGGGCGTCGCGATGGCGCTTGCCATGGGCGGGATCTCGATCCTGCCGGATGGCAAGAACGCGGCTCTCTCCCTCAATTGGGGGCATTTCGAGGGCGGCAATGCCGTGGCCCTCGGCGGCGCTCTCAGGATCGATCAGAACGTCTTCTTTTCGGCGGGCCTCGGCTTCGGGGTCGAGCGGGGCACGGTCGGCGGCCGTGCGGGCCTGTCGGTCGCGTGGTGAAGGGGCGGGACCCATGGCGATCCAGATCCACAGGCCGCCGGTTTGGCCGCGTTTGCGCATGGCGCGGGTTCTGTGCGCCGCCTTCGGGGCTCTGGCCCTTCTTTCAGGGGCGGTACGAGCCGGGGAGGGGGCGCCCCGCCTTCCGAACCGCTATGAGGTGCGGATATTGCTCCACTCGACCATTGCCGCGGTGGATCATGCCAATCGCACCGGCAATTACACGGTTCTGCGCGATCTCGCCGCACCGCGCTTTCGTGCCGTCAACACCGCGGCCCGTCTTGCGCTGCTGTTCCGCAACCAGCATCTGCGGCGCCTCGACCTCTCGCCGGTTCTCGTCTACGAGCCCGTCTTCACCCGTCCGGTGCGTGTCGACGCCAAGGGGCATTTGCGGCTGGTCGGCTATTTTCCGACCCGCCCCCTTCAGGTGAATTTCGACCTCGCCTTCGCCCATGTGGCGGGACGCTGGCGCCTTTTCGCCGTATCCGTCAATCCGGCGCCTGCCGGGCCGAGCCAGGTGGCGCAGGCCGGAAGGCCGGGCGCCGCGGCAGGCAAGCGCACGGCGCGGCTGGGGCGCCGAGAGCCGAGCCTTCTCGAGCGCCTCATCGAGCGCATGCGTTAGGCACGCACCTCGAACCAGGTCGCCATGCCGCCGGCCTGATGCTCCACCATGTGGCAATGGATCATCCATTTGCCGGGATTGTCGGCCTTGAAGGCGGCGGTGAGCGTCTCGTCCGGCTGAAGCAGCACCGTGTCGTGCCAATAGGGTCGGCGGATCCGCCCATCCTCGCCCACGACCCGGAAGTGATGGCCGTGGAAATGCATGGCGTGCGGCCAGGCGGTGCGGTTGACCATGCGCACGGCCACGGTCTCGCCCCGACGGGCCGAGAAGAGCGGCTTTTCGGGCATGCCGGCCACGCCGTTGAAGGCCCAGACCTGGCCGAAACGGCGCACCAGCTCGCGGATGCGGTAGGGCTTGCCCTTGTAGATGGCGCCGAACATCCGACCCATGGCGCCGCCGGTCATGACCAGATCGACCTTGCGGGCGCGGGCAAGCCCGTCGGCGATGTCGGGCTCGGCGAGCCTGTTGGCGGGCAGGACGATGGGCGTGGCGAGCGGTGCGGGGCGCAGCGGCGGCGATTGGGACGCGGAGAAGCGGCCGATCACCACCCGCTCCCGGCTGATCTCGGTGATGGCGGCGCGGCTTCCCGGCGCTCCCGTCACGGTGAGCGCCAGATCGGCGCGGGAGGCGGGGGCGAGACCTACCAGCCCGTCGGCGATGGCCGTGGGCGGCACGGGCTGGCCGTCGATGGCGATGAGGCTCACCGCCACATCCTCGAAGCGCAGGCGCAGGATGCGCGCATTGCAGGCATTGAGCAGACGCAGGCGAATGCGCTCATGGGTGCGCACGGGCAGGTCGATCTCAGACTGGCTGTTGACGGTGAGCACATTGCCGATCCGCCCGCCATGCGCCCTCTGGGCGATACTGCCCATGCTCGCCTCGTGGATCGCGCCATCGCGCCCGAGCAGCCAGTCGTCGAAGACGAGGGCGATCTCCCGGTCCACGGGCACCGGTTCGGGCTCCTCTACGATCAGCATGCCGTAGAGGCCGCGCGCAAGCTGCTCCCAGGTGCGGTTATGCGGGTGATACCAGAACGTGCCGGCATCGGGCACGCGAAAGCGATAGTCGAAGGTGGTGTTGGGAGCGACAGGCGCCTGGGTGAGGCCTGCGACGCCATCCATGCGGTTGTCGATGCGGATGCCGTGCCAGTGGATGGTCGTGCCCTGGGAGAGCCGGTTGTCGAGGCGCACCCAGACCTCGCCACCCTGTTTGACCCGGATGAGCGGACCCGGCACGGCCCCGTCATAGCCCCAGATGGGGGTGGCCGGCTCGCCGGGCTCCAGAAGATGCGCCGTGCCCGTTCGGGTGGTCAGGACGCGTGGCCCGGTCGGCGGCGCGGCACGCGCCCTCGGGGCGCTCGCCGGCGGCAGGAGCGCGGCGAGGGCCACCAGGCCGAGGCCCTGGAGAAGGGTTCGGCGGGTCGGATGAAGGACGAGGGATTTCATGGGTTTGCGTTCCACTTGGTGGGATGCAGCGGAAAGGGGGAGAAGCGCGCCGATGCCTTCTCTGCTGCCATGCTAGCGGCAAAGGCCGGGCGCCGGTAGGCCCTTATGCTTGCGATGGGGCCGGTGCAACGGGCGACGGGCATCGGGCCAAGATGCGGCCGGCCGGCTCGCAACATGGTGAGTTGTCAGCGTGCGCCGGCGCGGTCTACATGCACTCTCATGCAACGGTGGCCCGGATTCCTGACCTTCGCCTGCCGGGGTTTCGCCATGGCGCTGCCCATGGCGGTGCTGTTCGGCTATTACGCCTGGCTGGTCTCGGCCGGCCCCGACGCACCGCGCGCCGATGCCGCACCACGCACCGATGCCGCGAAGGCGGACCGCTCCAATGCCGTCATCGCCACCTGTGTCGATGCCGAGCGCGCGGCCGGGCGGAGCGGGGCGGCCTGCATCGGCCGGTTCTACGGCCCCTGCCAGGCGCGCCCCGACATGCAGGCGCCGGCCGAGCAGAGCGAGTGCCTGGAGCGGGAGTTCGTGCTCTGGCGCAGAGTGATGGGCGAGGCCAAGGCGGCGGTGCTCGAGCGGCTGGCGAGCCCTGCCAAGGCGGCCAAGCTGCAAGAGGCGCAGACGCTCTGGGCCGCCTTCCATGCCAAGGATTGCCGGCTGCCCTATCATCTGCTCGACCGAGAGGCCGGCGCAGAGGCCTTGGGTCTCAAATGCTCCATCGACCGCACGGCGCGGCGCGCGCTGCAATTGCGGGACTGGCTGGACCGGCTCTCGGACACGCGATGAGGGGCCTGCCTCACGCGCCTTTCGTCTTGGCCGCGCTGCCACGGCGCGCGGCGGCGCGCTTTCGCGGCTCGGGCTTGGCGATTGGTGCGCTCATCTCCACCTGAACGGGCTTGTCCAGGAGGAGCTGGCGATGCGGGAAGGGGATGGTGATGCCCTTCTCCTTGAAGGCATCCCAGAGGGCGAGCAGCACGATGCCGCGAATGTTGGTGAGGCCGTTCTGCGGGTCCGAGATCCAGAAGCGCAGCACGAAGTCGAGCGAGGAGTCGCCGAAGGCCACCAGATGGCACACCGGCGGCGGGCGAGAGAGAACGCGCCGGCGCCCCTTGAGAACGTCGAGGGCGAGGGCACGGACCTCGTGCGGGTCGCTGTCATAGGAGACGCCGAAGCGCACCTCCACCCGCACCCGGCGATTGGTGTAGGACCAGTTCACCACCTGCTCGGTGATGAAGGACTCGTTGGGGATCAGATATTCCACACCATCGCGGGTGACGACCGAGACATAGCGGGCGCGCAGGGAGCTGATCCATCCGAAGGTGTCGCCCAGCGAGATCACGTCTCCCGGCTTGATGGAGCGGTCGAGGAGGATGATCATGCCGCTCATGAGATTGGAGGCGACCTTCTGGAGACCGAAGCCGATGCCGAGGCCGACGGCGCCCGAGAAGACCGTGAGCGCGGTCAGCTCGATGCCGATGGCCGAAAGGCCCGCCAGCAGCGCCACGGCGAGAAGGGTGAACTTGACCACCTTGCCGAGCAGAACCTGGAGGGTCGGGTCGATGTCGAGATGCTCGCGGATGCGGTGATCGAGAAAGGAGCCGCCGGTGGCGGCAGCCCAGAGCAGGACCGAGAGCAGCAGAACGCCCTTGACGAGCATCCAGAGCGACAGGCGGAAGCTGCCGACCGAGAAGGCGGCCCGATCGAGAAGGGCGATGGCGGGGTCGAGCAGCCCCGTGATGTGAAGGGCCGTCACGGTCCAGAGCGTGATGGCGAGGGCGTTGGCGAGCGGGCGGCGGCGGATGACGCGGGAGGCGACCGAGATCACGGCCCAGGCCGTGGCCAGGCTCGCGGCCACGGCGACGAAATAGCTCCGGTCTGGCGTGGCTGCCTCGCGCAGCAGGAAGGCGGCGGCCCAGAGCAGGAGCGGCAGGATCAGCCAGCGCAGGCGCCGGGCTATGATGACGACGAATTGGCGCAGGCGCCTCTGGCCGCGAAGGTGGCGCATCAGCCGTTTGAGCTTGGGCAGGGTGCGGCGCGCGGCGAGCACGGCCAGGCCATAGCAGACGAGAATGACGGCGAGCTGGTAGAGCGTCCACGGGGTGGCCAGGCGGTCCAGGCTGGCCGAGAGCATCTGCGCGATCCCGGCCAGGATGTCGGCGGGCGCGGATGGGGGCGGCGGATCGTTTGCGCTGGTCATGATGATGCGGGCTTCGTGGGGCCGCGGCGTGTGCATTGCCGCACCGGCCATCCTATGGGCGAGAATGGTTAGTTGAACGTGAAAAAGTCCCTCGGCGTCGCCTCGGTGTACTTTTTCCCGGTACCCTATGGGCAAATCGCCCCTTGGGGCGGCCCGGCGGGTCGATTTGGCTCTCTTGTTCCTCCGATTGCGACCTTCGGTCGTCATCGGAGATTGCGGGGTTTCGAGCAAGGAGCGCTCACCCCCCTGCAAGAGCAGAGAAGCGTTAGCGCATCGACGAGCCGCCTCGAGATGCTATAACTCCTTGTAATAAATGAAGAAAAGTACACCGAGCAATGCGAGGGACTTTTCTTCACGGACGATTGGTTAAGATTTGTGGCAAGCGCCCCGCCTCATGGCCAACTCGCCATGGGGTGTGGCAGGCTGTATATGGAACGCTGCCGCCTCGGCCGCGGGGCCTGGCACCATGCTCTCGAAGGGAGTGAGTCTCATGAGCGATAACGGCAAGGACCCGATTGTCATCGCCTCGGCGGTGCGCACCGCCATTGGTGGCTTCCAGGGGGATTTCTCGCCCCTTGCGGCGCCCGAGCTGGGCGCGGCTGCCTGCCGCGCCGCCGTGGAGCGTGCGGGCATTGCGCCCGAGGACGTGGACGAGGTGTTGATGGGCTGCGTCCTGCCGGCCGGCCAGGGGCAGGCACCGGCGCGCCAGGCGGCGCTCAAGGCGGGGCTGCCCGAGAGCGTTGCCTGCACCACGGTCAACAAGATGTGCGGCTCGGGCATGAAGACGGTCATGATGGGCTTCGAGGCGCTTCACGCCCGGCCCGGTGATGTCATGCTTGCCGGCGGGCTCGAGAGCATGACCAACGCCCCCTACATCCTGCCCAAGGCGCGCGCGGGCATGCGGCTCGGCCATGGCCAGGTCTATGACCACATGTTTCTCGATGGCCTGGAGGATGCCTTCGGCACCGGCCGGCTGATGGGGTGCTTTGCCGAGGATACGGCCGAGGCCTATCAGTTCACCCGCGAGGAGCAGGACGCGTTTGCCATCGAATCCCTCACCCGCGCCCGCAAGGCGAACGAGGATGGCAGTTTCTCTGAAGAGATCGTCCCTGTCACCGTGACGACCCGCAAGGGCAGCACCGAGATCGCGCGCGATCAGCAGCCCTTTGCGGCGGACCCCGACAAGATCCCGCGCCTGAAGCCCGCCTTCCGCAAGGACGGCTCGGTGACGCCCGCCAATTCGAGCTCCATCTCCGACGGCGCGGCGGCGCTCGTTCTCATGCGCGAAAGCGAGGCGGAGCGGCGCGGTGTCACGCCTCTTGCGCGCCTTCTCGCCTGTACAACCCACGCCCAGGAGCCCGCCTGGTTCACCACCGCCCCCGTGGGTGCCATGCGCAAGCTTCTGGAAAAGGTGGGCTGGTCGGCGAGCGACGTGGACCTCTATGAGATCAACGAGGCCTTCGCCGTGGTGACCATGGTGGCGATGCGCGATCTCTCGCTGCCCCGTGACGTGGTGAATGTGCATGGCGGGGCCTGCGCCCTCGGCCATCCGGTGGGCGCCTCCGGCGCGCGCATTATCGTCACCCTGCTTGGCGCGCTCGCCAAGCGCGGTGCGACCCGCGGCGTGGCGAGCCTGTGCATCGGGGGCGGGGAGGCGACGGCGGTCGCCATCGAGCGGGTGCACTGATCGCGCTGACGCCTCGGCGGGCACCGGCTCGGGGAGCGCATGTTCTATTATGTCGCCAAGATCGGCTGGCTGATCGCCAAGCCGTCCAACCTGCTGGTCATCGTCATGCTGGCCGGGCTGGTAGCGCTCGGGCGCGGCCGGGCGCGCACCGGTCGCCGTCTCGTGCTCGCCGCCGTTCTGTTGGCCGCAATCGGGGGCTTGTCGCCCTTGGGGAACGCGCTCATTCTGCCGCTGGAGAACCGGTTCCGGCACGAGGGACCGCCCCTCGAGCCGGAGCGGATTGCCGGCATCATCGTTCTGGGCGGTGCGGAGGAGGCGCGGGTCGGCGTTGGGCGTGGCCAGCCGGCCCTCAACGAGGCGGCGGAGCGGGTGACCGAGGCCATCGCCCTGGCGCGCCGCTTCCCCGAGGCTCCGGTCGTCTTCACCGGAGGCAGCGCCGTATGGGTCGGGCGCGGGCCCACCGGGGCCGAGGCGGTGGGCATGGCCTTTCGGCGCATGGGCCTCGCGCCGGAGCGCATCCGCCTCGAGGATCGCGCGCGCAACACCTGGGAGAACGCGGTGTTCACGAAGGCGCTCGTGGGGCCCGAGCCGGGCGAGGTGTGGTTGCTGGTCACCTCCGCCTTCCATATGCCGCGGGCGGTCGGGGTGTTCCGCCGGGTGGGCTTTCCCGTTCTGCCCTGGCCCGTCGATTATCGCACCGCCGGCGCGGGTGACCTTCTTCGCTTGAATGATAGCGTTTCGGAGGGGCTGAGGCGGCTCGACTTCGTGACCAAGGAGTGGCTGGGGCTCTTCGTCTACTGGATCACGGGACGGATCGATGACGTTTTACCCGGGCCTGGCGGATCGTGACCCGCGCCTGGACGGTTTGTTGACACGGTGCTGTTGTCGGCGCGGGCGCGAAGTGCGAAACTGTCTTATGAGAGGTCGCGCGTTAGCGCGGCGGCATCCGTCGATCCGACTCCCCTGCCGGTGAGGGGTTCATGCGAGGGGCACGGGAGCATGGCACGAGTGCAAGCTGTGGGACACGGGCGAGCGGAGCGGTCGGCCCCGGCTGCGACCCGGACGGGAGCGGTGTGCGCCTTGTCGTCGAGAGGGCGGGGGCCGGTGCGCCGCTGGCCGGTCGCGCTCACCGTTCTCATGGCCGTGCTCGCCGCGGGCTGCGAGGAGGCGGTCGACATCACGGAGCGCCCGCGCGAGGTGGTGCGTGAGGTGAAGGTCGCGCGCGATCCGACCCCGGTCTTCCTCTCGAGGCGCATTCCCCTGGCGGATATCGAGCGTGAGCTGGCGGATGCCGTGCCGGCGAGCCTTGGCGATCTCAGGCGCACGGATTGGGACGTCCTGTGCGAGAGTCGGGAGGTGCGCGTGCGCCGCTATCGCCGCGGCCGAAGGGAGATTGTGCGCCGTGTCCGCCGGGTGTGCCAGGGGGCGCGCATCAACGGGTCGATCTGGCGGGACGGCCCGGCCCGGATCGGCGGCGATGGCGGCGTGCTCCGGATCGAGGTTCCGATTGCCTACCGCTTCACGGTGCGCGGGCGCGGGGACGCCCGGGACCGGGAGGCCAAGCTCGAAGGCAAGCGCGTCGTGCGGGCGCGTGTCGATGTGGCGTTCGACGAGACCTGGAAGGCGAGCGCGCGCATCTCCGACACCTTGGAGTGGAACGAGCCGCCGGAGGTGGAGGCGTTGGGGAGCAAGTTCTCCTTCGAGGGCCCGGTGAGGAAGGCGCTCAAACGACGGTTGCGCACCATTGCCGAGACGATTCAGGAGGCGCTTGCGCGCAATGGGGAGAAGATGCGCGCTCTTGCCGAGCAGGGCTGGCGGCATTTGCATTATCCGGTGCAGCTCCTGGAGGAGCCGGCCATATGGTTGCGCGGCCGCCCGACCGCCGTGAGGCTGGCGGGCGTCTTCCTGCACGATCATGCCCTGGAGCTGCGCCTCGCCATCATGACCCGCCTCGAGACCTATGTGGGCGAGCGGCCGGTGCCACTCCTGGCGGGTGCGCTTCCGGCGCTCTCGCCGCAAGCGCCCGTCGCGGAGCGCACGCGCCTCTCCATGCCCGCGTTCGTGCCTTACGAGGAGGTTGCGGCCGCGGCGGCGCGCGGGCTTGTGCCTGGCACGCGGTTGCGGCTCGAAGTTCTGCCGGAGGAGGTGGGCGTGGAGGTGACCGGTTTCGAGGTGGCCCCTGCCGATGCGGGCCGCATCGCGATCGGGGCGCGCCTCGCTCTGTCGCTTCCGGAGCGTTGGGGCAGCGTGGTGGGCACGGCCTATGTGGTCGCCCGGCCCGTGGTGGCCAGGGGCGAGACGGTGCTGCGCCTCTCGCGCCCGGGGCTGGCCAAGCCGGGCGCCGCGCCCATGCTCCATCGCGATGGGCGCTTCCTGCTCGCCGGGCGGGCCTTTCCCGAGGCCATCGCCAAGGCGGTCGCGGTGGATCTCGGCACCCGGTTCCGCAAGGCGCTGAGCCGAGCCAATGCCGCGACCAGCCGGCCCTTCGGGGATCGGCTCTGGCTCAATGGCAGTTTCGACGAGGTGGAGGTGACGGCCATCGTGCCGCAGAGGGATGGCATCAGGATCGAGCTATCCCTGGTGGGCGAGCTGGCCATTCGCGCCGACGCCGCGCCGGCGGCGGCGGTGACGACGACGGGGGCGCTCGCGCGTTGACGCGCCGGCGGAGCAGGGCAGGCGATGGCGACGCTTCTTCTCACCCATGCCGACTGTCTGGAGCATGAGACGGGGCTCGGCCATCCCGAGCGTCCCGACCGGCTCAGGGCCATCGACAAGGTTCTGTCCCACGAGCGTTTCGCGGCGCTTCTGCGGGAGGACGCGCCCGAGGCCGATCTCGAGGCCGTTCACCGGGTTCACCCCGAGCCCTATGTCGCGGCCCTGCGCGAGGCGATCCCCGAGGAGGGGCTGGTCCGGCTCGACCCGGACACGGCCGTCTCGCCCGGAAGCTGGAAGGCAGCCCTGAGAGCGGCGGGAGGCGCCGTGCGGGCGGTGGATGCGGTCATGGGCGGCGAGGCGCGCAATGCGTTCTGCGCCCTGCGCCCGCCGGGCCACCACGCTGAGGCCGCACGCGCCATGGGCTTCTGCCTTCTCAACAACGTGGCCATCGCCGCCTTTCATGCCCGCAAGGCCCATGGCTGCGAGCGCGTCGCCGTGGTCGATTTCGACGTGCATCATGGCAATGGCACGCAGGCCATTTTCTGGACCCGTGCGGATCTCTTCTATGGCTCGAGTCACCAGATGCCGCTTTTCCCCGGCACGGGCAGCGCGGAGGAGACCGGGGTCGGCAATATCGTCAATGCGCCGCTTGCCTCGGGCGATGCGGGCGAGGCCTTTCGCAGGGCCTGGGAAGGGCGTATTCTCCCGGCGCTCGAAGCCTTTGCGCCGGAGTTTCTGCTGGTCTCCGCCGGCTTCGATGGGCACCGGGACGACCCGCTCGCCGGCCTCAATCTGGTGGAGGCGGATTTCGCATGGCTGACGCGGGCATTGGCCGAGCTGGCAGCGACATGTTGCCATGGCCGCATGGTGTCGGTTCTGGAGGGCGGCTATGATCTCGCCGCGCTTGCGAAATCCGTCGGCGTGCATGTGGCCGCGCTGATGGAGGCGTGAGCGGCCTGTCCGTTGGGGCCATGCGCCGAGGTCATGGCAGGCAGGGCGTCACGGGCGCTTGCGGCGCCACGGTCGATGCGCGATGACACGCCGAGCGCATCGACGTTTGGCGTTGCGTGCAGGCAGTGAGGTCATGGCAGGCAGGGCCTCATGGGCGCTTGCGGCGCTGCGGTCGATGCGCGATGACACACCGAGCGCATCGACGTTTGGCGTTGCGTTCGGGTACTGAGGTCTTGGCAGGCAGGGCGTCACGGGCGCTCGCGGCGCTGCGGTCGATGCGCGATGACACGCCGAGCGCATCGACGTTTGGCGTTGCGTTCGGGTACCGAGGTCTTGGCAGGCAGGGCGTCACGGGCGCTCGCGGCGCTGCGGTCGATGCGCGATAACACGATGAGATGACACGAGCGAAGGAGCGGGCGATGGCGAAGCCGGCCAGGCATGCCGACATCGAGAAGATGAGCTTTGAGCGGGCGCTCGCGGAGCTCGAGGACATCGTTGGACGGCTGGAGCGCGGAGACGTGGAGCTGGCCGAGTCCATCGCCATCTATGAGCGCGGCGAGGCGCTCAGGGCCCATTGCGACCGGCTGCTGCGCCAGGCGGAGGCCATGGTGGAGAAGCTGACCTTCGATGCGGACGGGGCGCCGGCCGGCACGGAGCCGCTCGGCGAGGAGCGTGCGCCAAAATGAGAACTCGCTTGGCGAGGCGGCGGGCTGTAGGCTTCCCGTTTCGCCACCGGAGCGCCATCGACGCGGAGCGAGACGCATGAGCAATGACCAAACGCGTGAGAAAGACGCGGTGGCCGGGCTGGCACCATCGCCCGAGACGCCGTTGCTCGACCGCGTGAAGACGCCCGACGATCTGAGGCAGTTGGAGGACTCCGATCTGCCCGCCCTGGCAGAGGAGCTGCGCCGGGAGATGGTGAGCGCCGTCTCAGTCACCGGCGGTCATCTCGGTGCCGGGCTCGGCGTCGTCGAGCTCACCCTTGCCGTGCACAAGGTGTTCGATACCCCGCGCGACCGGCTGATCTGGGACGTGGGCCACCAGGCCTATCCGCACAAGATCATCACCGGCCGGCGCGATCGCATCCGCACCCTGCGCCAGGGCGGGGGGCTTTCCGGCTTCACCAAGCGGGCGGAGAGCCCCTTCGATCCGTTCGGCGCCGGCCATTCCTCCACCTCCATCTCGGCCGGGCTGGGCATGGCGGTGGCGCGCGACCTCTCGGGCGGCGATCACAAGGTGGTCTGCATCATCGGCGATGGGGCCATGAGCGCGGGCATGGCCTATGAGGCCATGAACAATGCGGGCGCCATGGACAAGCGCCTCATTGTCATCCTCAACGACAACGACATGTCCATTGCCCCGCCCGTGGGGGCGCTTTCGGCCTATCTGGCGCGGCTCACCTCGAGCGGCACCTATCTGATGCTGCGCGACATCGCCAAGCAGCTCGCCCGCCGCCTGCCCAAGAGCTGGGAGCGCCGCGCCGCCCGCGCCGAGGAATACACGCGCACCGTCTGGTCCGGCGGCACGCTGTTCGAGGAGCTGGGCTTTTATTATGTCGGTCCCATTGACGGGCACAATTTCGACCATCTCCTGCCCGTTCTGCGCAATGTGCGCGACGCCGATGTGGGCCCCATTCTGGTTCATGTGGTCACCCAGAAGGGCAAGGGCTATGCCCCGGCGGAGAGCTCGGCGGACAAGTATCACGGTGTCGGCCGCTTCAATGTGGTGACCGGTGCGCAGGAGCGGGCGCGCTCAAATGCGCCCTCCTACACGCATGTCTTCGCCGAGAGCCTCATTGAGGAGGCGGAGCGCGATGCGCGGGTTCTCGCCATCACGGCCGCCATGCCCTCGGGGACGGGGCTCGACCGGTTCGCCGAGCGCTTCCCCGAGCGCTGTTTCGACGTGGGCATCGCCGAGCAGCATGCGGTGACCTTCGCCGCCGGGCTTGCGGCCGAGGGCATGCGTCCCTTCGCGGCCATCTACTCCACCTTCCTGCAGCGGGCCTGGGACCAGGTGGTGCACGACGTGGCGATCCAGAAGCTGCCAGTGCGCTTCGCCATCGACCGGGCGGGGCTGGTGGGCGCGGACGGGCCGACCCATGCCGGGGCCTTCGACATCCCGGCGCTCGCCTGCCTGCCGGGCTTCGTCGTCATGGCGGCGGCGGACGAGGCCGAGCTCAAGCACATGGTGGCTACCGCCACGGCCCATGACGCGGGGCCCATTGCCTTCCGCTATCCCCGCGGCGAGGGCCGCGGCGTGACCATGCCCGAGCGCGGCGAGGTGCTGGAGATCGGGCGGGGCCGGATCCTCCAAGAGGGCACGGCGGTGGCGCTTCTCTCGCTCGGCGGGCGTCTCGGTGCGGCGCTGGAGGCGGCCGAGCAGCTCGCCTCCTTCGGCCTCTCCACGACCGTGGCCGATGCGCGCTTTGCCAAGCCGCTGGACGAGGCGCTCATTCGCGATCTCGCGCGCGAGCACGAGGTTCTGGTGACGCTGGAGGAGGGAAGCATCGGCGGCTTCGGTTCGCATGTGCTGGCGATGCTCGCCCGCGAGGGCCTGCTCGACCGCGGACTCAAGGTGCGCAGCATGACCCTGCCGGACCGGTTCATCGATCAGGATACGCCGAAGTGCATGTATGCCGAGGCGGGCCTCGATGCTGCCGGCATCATCAAGACGGTGTTTGCGACGCTGGGGCGCGAGATGCGTGCCGCCGATGTGGCCGGGGCCGAGCGGGCCTAGGGTTGCGCTCCGCTGGAGGGCGACCGACGGGGCGTGATCGGTACGGACCGTCTCTGCATGGGCATGAGCCAGAGAAAGGACAGGGAGCGCGCCGACCGGCTTCTGGTCGCGCGCGGGCTCGTGCGCTCGCGGGCGCAGGCGGGCGACCTGGTGCGCCGGGGGCTCGTGCTGGCGGATGGCGCGCCGGTCGCCAAGCCCGGCCAGCTTTTGGGCGTCGATGCAAGGCTCGAGGTCGCGCCCGGGGCCGCCGCCCGTGTCTCCCGCGCTGGCGAGAAGCTCGCCCATGCGCTCACCCATTTCGGGCTCGACGCCGAGGGGCGCATTGCGCTCGACATCGGCGCATCCACCGGCGGGTTCACCGAGGTGCTGCTCGAGGCCGGTGTGCGGCGGGTGCATGCGGTGGATGTGGGCCGCGGCCAGCTTGCGCCGCGCCTTGGGAAGGATCCGCGTGTCGTCTCGCTCGAGGGCGTCGATGCCCGCGCGCTCGGGCCCGAGCACGTGCCGGGGCCCGTCGGCGCCATCACCGTCGATGTGAGCTTCATCTCCCTCGCCCTCGTGCTGCCCCATGTGCTCCCCTTCGCCGCGCCGGGCGCGTGGCTGGTGGCGCTGGTCAAGCCGCAATTCGAATGCGGCCCCGAGGCGGTGGGCCGCGGCGGCGTGGTGCGCAGCGAGGCGGCTCGGCGCAAGGCGGTGCGTGCGGTCTCGGCCGCCATCGCGCGCGAGACCCATTGGCGCGTGCTGGGGGCGGTGCCATCGCCCATTGCGGGCCGGGCGGGCAATGTGGAATATCTCCTTGCGGCCCGCTATGCGCCCGACGGCTCGCCTGCGCCCGACGGCGCGCCCGCACCGAGCAGCCGGTCCACATAGGCGGGCACGATGGTGCCGGCGGGGCCGTGAATGGCTTCATGGAAGAGGGAGACGCCGTCCGAGGGCTCCAGATTGAGCTCCACCGTGTGGGCGCCGGCCGCACGCGCCTCGGCGACGAAGCCGGCCGCCGGATAGACCGTGCCGCTGGTGCCGATGGAGAGGAAGAGATCGCACCGCCCGAGCGCCTCGGCAATACGGTCCATGTGGTAGGGCATCTCGCCGAACCAGACCACGTCCGGCCGCAGACCGCCCGTCCGGCCGCAGGCGGGGCAGGCGAGCTCGGTGGAGAGGTCCTCCTGCCAGGGCAGCCGCGCGCCGCAGGCCGCGCAAAGCGCCTTCAGGAGCTCGCCATGCATGTGGATGACATTGCGGCTGCCGGCAGCCTCGTGCAGGGCGTCGATGTTCTGGGTGACGATCAGCACCTCGCCCTCGTGCTCGCGCTCGAGGCGTGCGAGGGCCGCATGGGCCGGGTTGGGCCGAACGCCCGCGTGCTGGCGCCGGCGCTCATTGTAGAAATCGTGCACCAGCGCGGGATTGCGCCGGAAGGCGCCCGGGGTGGCGACCTCGTCGATGCTGTATCTGGACCAGATGCCATCCTTGTCGCGGAAGGTGGCAACGCCCGATTCCGCCGATATGCCGGCCCCGGTGAGGATGACGATGCGCTCGAACTGTGGCATGCAAGGCTCCGGCCCTTGGCTCGCAGGCGAACGGGACGCACTATAGCGGGCGGCAGGCACGGAGGAAAACCCGGATGAAAACCCTGTTGAGCTGGAGCACGGGCAAGGATTCGGCCTGGTGCCTGCATGTGCTGCGCGCCATGCCGGAGGTGGAGCTCGTCGGCCTGTTCACCACCATCAACGAGGATGCGGGCCGGGTGGCGATGCACGCGGTGCGCCGGCAATTGCTGGAGGCCCAGGCCGAGGCGGCGGGCCTGCCGCTGCATGCCATCCCCATTCCCGAGCGGTGCATCAATGCCGACTATGAGGCGGCCATGGGCGCCTTCATTGGGCGCATGCGCGCCGAGGGGGTGGAGGCCATGGCCTTTGGCGATCTCTTCCTCGAGGATGTGCGTGCCTATCGGGAGGGGCGGCTCGAGGGCACGGGCATCCGCCCGCTCTTCCCGCTCTGGGGCCGCGACACGGCGGCGCTCGCGCGCGAGATGGTCGATGCGGGCCTGCGCGCCCATGTGACCTGCGTCGACCCGAAACAATTGCCGGCCGGCTTTGCGGGGCGCACCTTCGATGCCGCCTTCCTCGCGGATCTGCCCGACGGCGTGGACCCCTGCGGCGAGCGCGGCGAGTTCCACAGCTTCGCCCATGCCGGCCCCATGTTCCGCGCGCCCATTCCCGTCACCCCCGGCGAGATCGTCGAGCGCGCGGGCTTCGTCTTCGCCGATCTCCTGCCCGGCGAGGGCGCCGTGGCGGCTTGAGGTCACCCGCACTGGGCGCGGTGGCGCAGATAGTGGTCGGCGAGAACGAGGGCGAGCATGGCCTCGCCAATGGGCACGGCGCGGATGCCGACGCAGGGGTCGTGCCGGCCGCGGGTCGTGATCTCGCTCGCCTTGCCCTCGACGTCCACGGTGCGGCGCGGGACGAGGATCGACGAGGTGGGTTTCACGGCAAAGCGCGCGACGATGGGCTGACCCGTCGAGATGCCGCCCAGAATGCCACCGGCCTTGTTGGAGAGAAACTCGGGCGGGCCGCCGGGCTTTGAGGCGGGGCGCATCTCGTCGGCATTCTCCTCGCCGGTGAGCGCGGCGGCGGCGAAGCCCGCGCCGATCTCGACCCCCTTCACCGCATTGATGCTCATGAGCGCCGCGGCGATGTCCTGGTCGAGCTTGCCATAGACGGGCGCGCCGAGCCCCGCCGGCACGCCGTCGGCCACCACCTCGATCACCGCGCCGATGGAGGAGCCGCGCTTGCGGATGTCGTCGAGATAGTCCGCCCAGCGCTGCACCGCTTGCCGGTCCGGGGCGAAGAAGGGGTTGCGGTCCACCTCATCCCAGTCCCAATTGGCGCGGTCGATGCCGTGCGGGCCGATCTGCACCAGCGCGCCGCGCACCCGCAGGCCCGGCACCACCTTGCGCGCAATGGCGCCGGCGGCGACCCGCATGGCCGTCTCCCGCGCCGAGGAGCGCCCCCCGCCGCGCGGATCGCGCAGGCCGTACTTGGCCCAATAGGTGTAGTCCGCATGGCCCGGCCGAAAGGCATCGGCAATGTCGGAATAGTCCTTCGAGCGCGTGTCCACATTGGCGATCTCGAGGGCGATGGGCGTGCCGGTGGTCACCTGACGGCCCGTCTCGTCGGTGAGGACGCCGGAGAGGATGCGCACCGTGTCCGGCTCGCGCCGCTGGGTGGTGTAGCGGGACTGGCCCGGCCGGCGCCTGTCGAGAAAGGTCTGGATCTCGGCCTCGGAGATGGGAATGCCCGGCGGGCAGCCGTCGATCACGCAGCCGATGGCGGGGCCGTGGCTTTCGCCCCAGGTGGTGACGCGGAAGAGATGGCCGAAGGTGTTGTGAGACATGAGACCTGCGCGGTGAACGATCGCCTTCGTCAGGCGGGCGGTGGATGGTGATGCTACGACGGCTCTCCTCGGCCTTGAGGGGCGAGCCTCTCGCTCGCGGCCGGGACGCACTCCGCCGTTGCGGTCGCCCTTGCAGGCGAGCGCGGTGCCCGCCCGTCACATGGGGGACCCGCTTTCTCATAGAGCCGAATGCCCGTGGCCGCAATCGCCGCGTCTCACCGCCAGGTGATGCGGCCGGTGCCCGTCTCCAGAACCATGATCCTGTCCTGCGGCACCTTGAGATGGGGAATGTCGCCGGTGGCCATGCCCTCGAAATGGCCCCTGAGGCAGCGATTGATGCCGCCATGGGAGACGACCAGCGTATCGCGCTCGACCTCCGCGAGCCAGGCGAGCGCCCGCGTGGAGAGGTCGCGATAGCTCTCGCCGCCGCAGCCCGGCGCGCGGGTGTTCCAGGGATCGCGAAAGCGCGCCTCCACCTCCTCGGGCCGGGCGGCGCGCAGCTCGTCCCAGCTATGGCCCTGCCAGGCGCCGAAATGGATCTCCTTCAGCCTCTCGTCCGTGCGATAGCCGGCCCGCGGCAGGCCCAGCGCCTCGCGGATGATCTCCATGGTCTCGCGCGCCCGCACCAGCGGGCTCGCCACATGGTCGATGGCGGCCGGGTCGGGGAGCAGCTCCGCCAGCATCGCGCCATTGCGCCGGGCCTGGGCGCGCCCCTCGTCATTGAGGGGGATGTCCGTCTGGCCCTGGAGGCGCCATTCGGCATTCCAGTCCGTGCGCCCGT
>JALUTE010000070.1 GCA_027058255.1 Methyloligella sp.
CGATCATGGTGGCGACGGGACGCGGCGCCCAGGCGGGGGTTCTCATCCGCGATGCGGAGGCGCTGGAGCGCTTTGCCTCCGTCGATACCCTGATCCTCGACAAGACCGGCACCATCACCGAGGGCGCACCGAGGCTCACCGATGTGATGCCCACGGATGCGGTGAGCGAGGAGGAGCTGTTGAAATTCGCTGCCAGCATCGAGCGTGGCTCCGAGCATCCCCTCGCCGAGGCCATTGTGGCCGGCGCCGAGGACAAGGGCATCGCGCTCGAGAGCGCCGATAGCTTCGAGGCCGTGCCCGGCAAGGGCGTGCGCGGGCGCATTCAAGGCCGTGAGGTCGTGTTCGGCAACACGGCCATGATGGAGGAGGCCGGCATTGACACGAGCGCCCATGGCGAGCAGGCCGATGCCCTGCGCCGCAAGGGGCGCACGGTGATGTTCCTCGCCCTCGATGGCAAGCTCGCCGGCCTCGTCGCCGTGGCCGATCCGGTGAAGGCGACCAGCCCGGAGGCCCTCGATGCCCTGCACCGCATGGGGCTGCGCATCGTCATGGTGACGGGCGACAATGAGGTGACCGCCGAGGCCGTTGCCTCCGAGCTCGGCATCGACGAGGTGCGCGCCGAGGTCCTGCCGGATGAGAAGGCGCAGATCGTCGAGGAGTTCCGCAAGACCGGCGCCAAGGTCGCCATGGCCGGCGATGGCGTGAACGACGCGCCGGCGCTGGCGGCGGCCGATGTGGGCATCGCCATGGGCACGGGCGCGGATGTCGCGATCGAGAGCGCTGGCATCACGCTCCTGCGCGGCGATCTACGCGGCATTGTGCGCGCCCGCCGTCTCGCCAAGGCGACCATGCGCAACATCAAGCAGAATCTCTTCTTCGCCTTCGCCTACAACGCCATGGGCGTGCCGATCGCGGCCGGCATCCTCTATCCCGTTTTCGGCATTCTGCTTTCGCCCATCATCGCGGCGGCGGCGATGAGCTTCTCGTCGGTCTCGGTGGTCGGCAATGCGCTGCGACTGAGGCATGTGCGCCTCGCCGCGGACTGAACGGCGCGGCCGAGCGGTCTTCCTCCACCGCAGCCCTGCCCCGCGAATGGCTCAGCCCGAACCCTGGACCTGGGCCGTTCGCGGGGTCTCGACGTGCTCGGCGCGTCTGAGGCCGCGCACCGAGTTGCCGAGCCAGACGACGCGTGCGCGCTTGAGATCGGCGAGGGTGAGAACGGCCTCCCGCGCCTGGCCGGACGCGAGAAATTCGGCCCGCAGCGTGCCCGGCAACAGCCCGCAGGAGAGCGCGGGCGTGAGCATGATCTCCTCGCCCGGCAGGGTGAGGAAGATGTTGGTGCGGCTGCCCTCGGCGAGCTCGCCGCGAACATTCAGGAACACCACCTCGTCGCATTCGAGCAGTGCGGTGAGGCGCGCATGCTCGCCGTCATAGAGCGCCCGGCGCGTGGTCTTGTGATAGAGAAAGTCGTCGGCAGGATCGACCCTGTGCGCGGAGACGACGAAGCGCATGGGGGTGTCTTGCGAGGGCAGGGCAAGGGGTGCGGACGAGACGGTGATGCGCCCGTCGCCTGCGAGCAGGAGCCGCACCATGTGTGCCGGGGCTGCCGCGGCGTCGGGACGCGCGGCCTTGGCGAGACGTCGCGCGGCCTCCTCGTCGAGGGCGGCCCTTGCCTCCGCAGCATCGAAGGGGAAGGCGAAATGCGCTGCCGAGGCCGCAAGGCGGGCGAGATGGCGCTCAAGCAGAACGTAGCGCCCATCCGGCTCGAGCCGAAGGGTCTCGATCAACTGGATGTCGGGCTTGTTCCGGTCCGGGGTCATGAAGCGCATCTTGAGC
>JALUTE010000071.1 GCA_027058255.1 Methyloligella sp.
CCTTCACGCACCTCGTTGCCGTCGTGCTCTCGGCCCAGTCCACCGATGCCGGCGTCAACAAGGCAACCAGGCCGCTGTTCGAGATTGCCGACACCCCGGAGAAGATGCTCGCCCTCGGTGAGGATCGGTTGCGCGAGGCCATCAAGACCATCGGCCTCTATCGCAACAAGGCCAAGAACGTGATCGCCCTCTCCCGGATCCTGGTCGAGGAGCATGGCGGCGAGGTGCCGCGCACGCGCGAGGCGCTGGAGCGCCTGCCGGGCGTGGGCCGGAAAACGGCGAATGTGGTGCTCAATGTCGCCTTCGGCCAGCCCACCATCGCCGTGGATACGCACATCTTCCGCGTCTCCAACCGCACCGGGCTCGCACCGGGCAAGACCCCGCTCGAGGTGGAGCGCATCCTCACCGAGGTCATCCCCAAGCGTTACCGCCTGCGTGCCCACCACTGGCTGATCCTGCACGGCCGCTATGTCTGCAAGGCGCGCAAGCCCGAATGCTGGCGCTGCCTCATCGCGGATCTGTGCCTTTACGAGGACAAGACACCGCGCCCCGACGCCCCGGCAGGGGCAAAAGGCAAGGCCGCGCTTGGCGCCAAAACCGGCTCCGGCGCACGCGCCGCCCGGCCCGGCAAGCGGCGAGGCGCAACAGCTCGAAGGAAAGGGAAGACATGAGCCATGAGACCGCCATCGACGTGGTCGGCATCGGCAACGCCATTGTCGACATCATCGGCCGCTGCGACGACGCCTTTCTGCAAGACCAGGGGCTGGCGAAGGGCCATATGCGGCTCGTCGACGGGGCGGAGATCGACCGCCTCTATGCTCTGATGGGCCCGGCCATCGAAATGTCGGGCGGCTCGGCCGCCAACACCTGCGCCGGGCTTGCCTCGCTCGGCGCGCGCACCGCCTTCATCGGCAAGGTGGCGAACGACGAGTTCGGCCGCATCTTCCGCCACGACATTCGCTCGGTCGGCGTCGCCTTCGAGAGCGCCGACGCGCCCGCCGACGGCACAGCCGCGCAACAGGCGGGCGGCACGGCGGAGCCCACCGCGCGCTCGCTCATCCTGGTCACGCCCGACGGCGAGCGGACGATGAACACCCATCTCGGCATCAGCCCGCATCTCGACAATGGCGTCATCAATCCCGACGTCATCGCCTCCGCCCGCATCCTCTATCTTGAGGGCTATCTCTTCGACAGGCCCGACGCCAAGGCCGCCTTCCACGAGGCCGCACACATTGCCGCCTCCAGCGGCACCAGGGTGGCCCTGAGCCTTTCCGATTCCTTCTGCGTCGAGCGCCACCGCGCCGCCTTCCGCGCGCTCATTCGCGATCGCGTCGACCTGCTCTTCGCCAATGCGGACGAGATATGCGCCCTCTACGAGACGCCCTCCTTCGACGAGGCGCTCCGAGCCGTCGGCCGCGACTCGCGCCTCGCCGCCATCACGCGCGGGGCGGCCGGCTCGGTCGTTCTCGCGCCCGACGAGACGATCGAGGTGCCCGCCGCCCCCATCGACAAGGTCGTGGACACCACCGGCGCGGGCGATCTCTACGCGGCCGGCTTCCTCCATGGCTGGGCGCGCGGCAAGCCGCTCGGCGCCTGCGGCGCTTTGGCCTCCCTTGCAGCCGGGGAGATTATCAGCCATATGGGGGCAAGGCCGGAGCATCCTCTGGACAGCCTGGCCCGCGCGCGCGGCCTCGAGCCCTGAGCATCGCGCGCCTGCGCGGGCCGACCGAGCGGGACGAAAATCTGCGCCTTTTGTGCAACAGCGACGAAAAAAGCTGTCGCACTCCGTGCAAAGGCGGCGCAAGCGGCTGATATTAAGGCAATATTAACCAA
>JALUTE010000072.1 GCA_027058255.1 Methyloligella sp.
GCCAGGATGCGCACCATTTCCTCTTCGGAGAAGGGCTCCGTCGGCCGCTGGCTGACTTTCGGGTTCCTGAGCAGCAGCGCCGGATTCTCCGCGATCCATCGGGACTCGAACGCGAACCGAAAGAACGCCCGCAGCCGCTCCAGCTTCTTCGCCGCCGAGACTGAGCGGTCGCGCCAGGTCTGCCGGAACCGGCGTAACGCCGGCAGATCCAGCTCGTACAAGTACCGGTAGCCACCCTGCCTGGCGAAGTCCCGGAGCTGGTCGAACAGCACCCGGTACTTCTTCAGCGTCGCCGGCCGCAAGCCCCGGGCTTCGGCGTCGCTCATGAAGGCTTCGCATGCAGCCGCGATGCTCACCGGCTCACTCTCCTCTTCTCCCCGGCCCGGCCGCCGGCCCTCCGCTTCCCAGTCGCGCACGATCTGCTGCGCCCGTTGCCAGTCGCGGGTCCTCAGCGACTGGCGAATCTCCTCGTTGCCGATGACTCCGTCCACCCAGATCGGGCACCGGCAGCGGCGGTAGGCCCGGCCCTCGGCGCGGTGCGGACACTGTTTTCGGTGGCGCCGGTAGATGGTCAGCATGGGGAACCGATTGTAACCCGACGGACAGCCTCCGGTGAACGCGCTCGACCACGGACTGCGGTATGCGGAACGTCCGGTAGCGCCGCTTGCGGCGCCCGGTCTGATCGCCGATCACCAGCACCCCCGGCTCCCGCTCGAACAGCCGGCGCACCGCATCCGCGCTCAGTCCCCACGCCTCCGCGATCTGCTGCGGCGTGTAGTGGGGCTCGAGCGCTCCAGGCAGTGAGCCTTCAAAGTTCTCCGGGCGGTTCGGGCTCATTTCGGTCAGTCTCTTCCTGGTGCCGCGTCGGCGGCGGTTCTTTGTCCCGCTCCTTCTCCTGCTGATCCCAGAAGTTGACCTCCAAGCCGTAATCGAAGGATTCGAACAGGTCTCTGGCCACGGACATCGCATCGGGCAGCGTCTCCACCGACACGGTAGCGTCTATGTCCAGGGCTTTCTCAGGCCGGCTTCGGGCGGCGAAGCGGACCTCGTACCGGTCGCCCTCCCGGTCCACCGTCAGCTCGAGGATCGGATCGCTCATGCGGGCCTCCGGCGGCGGAACCTGCCCGCGGCCGGGCAGTCGATGAAGTGGTTCAGCCCGTCGCGGGTGTAGGGCGTGCGCCGGCCGTTGCGGTGGGTGACCCACAGGATTTCCTTGTCGCACCCCCGGCAGCGCCCGGGTTCGCCCACCTGGTGGAGCAGGTGCTCGAGGCGCGCAGCCGGATCCGGCAGCGGCGCCTCCTGGCGGCAGCTACACTCGACGGCCCAGCTCCTCTCGTTGTCGTGGTGTACGACGAAGCCAGTGCCGCCGCACTTTCGGCACGTGGTTCTCATTGCTCGCTCTCCTCCCTCGGCTGAAACTCACCGCACCAGTCGTCATCGATAGTGCGCGGCCAGACTCCTGTGGCATAGTCACTCTCCTTGACCAGCTTCTCTTCCAGGTCGATGTCGAACTCGTCTGGCACGGATGGTGGAAACCTTCGGCATTGACCGATCGTCATCCGCTTGTAGGCTGGAACCCAAAATCTGCAGTGTTTGCAAACACTTGGCCTCATTCTGTCCTCCTGTTCGTGTCCCTTGTGTGTTTTTTTCACCTTTTCACCCCCCCTCTATTGCAAACTGGTGGGAGAAGTGGGATTAGTGGGAGACAGACGCATAAGTGTAATCAGGTCAACCAGATACCGTCTCCCACCTCTCAGGAAATGTCTCCCACTCTCCCACTTGGACCGTCTCCCACCTCTCCCACTTGGTGTTGCTGAAC
>JALUTE010000073.1 GCA_027058255.1 Methyloligella sp.
GCTCGAGCGAGGATGCTGAGGGCAGGTCGGGCGCCGGCCAGGGGCGGCGTGATGACGATCGGGGCGTGCGCAAGAGCCGCGGCGCAGAGGCACGGGGCGCGGAGACCGGGCAAGCGGGAGCGGGCGCGACGGGCGATGACGCCGCCCGCTCCGGTGCTCCGGCCGGGACCAGGGGGCGCCGGCGAATGCGCCCCACCCCGCCGCGCCGGCGCGTCGCGAATGGCGTGCCGGTCTATGGCGCTCTCGATCTCGGCACCAACAATTGCCGTCTCCTGGTGGCGCGCCCCTCGCGGCGCGGTTTCGTGGTCATCGATGCCTTTTCGCGCATCATCCGCCTCGGCGAGGGGGTGAGCCAGTCGGGCCGTCTGTCCGACGCGGCCATCGAGCGCACCCTCGACGCGCTCAGGATCTGCTCGGAGAAGATGATGCGGCGCGGCGTGGCCCGCTCGCGTCTCATCGCCACCGAGGCGTGCCGGATTGCGGGCAACGGACAGGAGTTCCTCGACCGGGTGCGCCGCGAGACCGGGCTCGAGCTCGAGATCGTCAGCCGCGAGACTGAGGCGCGCCTCGCGGTCTCCGGTTGCGCCTCTCTCATCGACCGCAATTGCGATTGGGCTCTGGTGTTCGATATCGGCGGCGGCTCGTCGGAGCTGATCTGGCTCGACCTCTCCCGCTGGCGCCACCGGCGGGGGCGCAACTTTCGCGACCGCCTCGCCGTCCAGAACTGCATTCACGCCTGGACGTCGCTTCCCGTGGGCGTCGTCACCCTGGCCGAGCGCTATGGCGGCCGGGAGGTAAGCGACGACGCCTTCGAGGCCATGGTCGCCCACGTGACCGAGTTCCTGGAAGCCTTCGAGCGCAAGCACGGGATCCGGAGCCGCATGGCGCGCAGGGCGATGCATCTTCTGGGCACCTCGGGCACCGTCACCACGCTTGCCGGGGTTCATCTGCGGCTTCCCCGTTACGACCGCAGCCGGGTGGACGGTTGCTGGATGGATACCGATGCCGTGCGCCATGTGAGTTCCCGCCTCGCCTCCATGAGCTACGAGGAGCGGGTGGCCGAGCCCTGTATCGGAACCGAGCGCGCCGACATGGTGGTGGCGGGCTGCGCCATATTGGAGGCGCTCATGCGCATGTGGCCCTGCGAGCGGCTGCGGGTCGCGGACCGGGGCCTGCGCGAGGGCATTCTGGCGACGCTCATGGCCGAGGACGGCGTTATGCGCCCCCACGCCGCCGCGCGCCGGCCCGGCGGCGGGCGCAAGGGCCGGGCGCCCTGCGGCGGCGTGCGGGGCGGCAAACGGCGCGGTGGAGGGACGGCAAAACCATGAGCGCACGCAGCGGCAGGGGCGGCAGCCGCGGCGCGGGCAGACGTGGTGGCAGGGGGCGCGGCGGCCAGCGCAACCTCACGGTCAAGGTGCGAAGCGCCAAGGGGCGGAAACTCTCCTCCACCCGCTGGCTCGCCCGCCAGCTCAACGACCCCTACGTGGCGGCGGCCCGCGCGGAGGGCTATCGCTCGCGCGCCGCGTACAAGCTCCTTCAGCTCAACGAGCGTTTCGATGTCTTGCGGCCCGGCATGCGTGTCGTCGATCTCGGTGCCGCGCCCGGCGGCTGGAGCCAGGTGGCCGCGCGCGCGGTGGGCGAGGGCGGGCAGGTGATTGCCATCGACCTCGTCGAGATGGCCCCGATAGCCGGAGTGACGGTGCTGCAATGCGATTTCACCGAGCCCGAGGCGCCCCGGCGCATCGAGGCGCTGCTCGCGGGCGGCGCGGCGGACGCCGTGCTCTCGGACATGGCGGCGCCCGCGAGCAGCGCCTCGA
>JALUTE010000074.1 GCA_027058255.1 Methyloligella sp.
CGTTGGACGGCAGCGTGTGCGGGATGGAAGAGCGGCGACAAGCGTTCCAGGTCCAGGTGTTGTTCCAGGGCGTCGGCGAGACGCTCGATTCCGGCTTCGCGCAGCGCCGCGTAGTCCGGGCTGTCCGGGGTGCGCAACCCGGCCCACTTCAACAACGCATCGCAGGCGGCGCGCGATTCAAAGAGGCCGTGCAGGTAGGTGCCCAGGATCTGCCCGTCTTCCGAGAGGGCGCCCTCGTCGCCCGCCGGGAGTTTCACCGCCGGCCGCGAAAGCGCCGCCCCGCGGGTCACGCCCATGTGGATCTCGTAGCCGTGGACCTCGGCCTCGTCGAGGGTGAGGCGGCCTTGTACGCGGGCGAGGCGTTTTTCTTTGCCCAGCGTGGTTTCCATGTCCAGAAGGCCCAGGCCGACACTGCTTCCGGATTTCCCTTCCACGCCTTGTGGGTCGTGTAACCGCTTCCCCAACATTTGAAACCCGCCGCAGATTCCGATCACCTTGCCGCCGTAGCGCAGGTGGCGAGCGATGGCTTTGTCCCAACCCCGTTCGCGCAACCGCGCGAGATCGGCGCGCACGCTTTTGCTTCCCGGCAGAATAATCAGGTCGGCCGGGGGAATGTCTTCCCCAGGACCGACAAAGCGCAGGGACACTTGCTGATGCAGTCGTAAGGGATCGAAGTCCGTGTGGTTACTGATGCGGGGCAAGGCGGGGACGATGATCCGCAATTGTGGTGCAGCGTCGTTTTCACATTGCACATGGCGTGGCAAGGCATCTTCGGCTTCCAGATGTAATCCATGCAAGTAGGGCAGCACGCCGATCACCGGCTTGCCGGTTTCCTTTTCCAGCCATTCCAATCCGGGTTGCAACAGCGCCATGTCGCCGCGGAAGCGGTTGATGATGAAACCGCGCACGCGCTCCCGCTCGGATTGCGACAACAGGGCCAGGGTGCCCACGAGGTGGGCGAACACCCCGCCGCGGTCGATGTCGGCGACCAGCACCACCGGGCAGTCCACGGCTTCGGCGAACCCCATGTTGGCGATGTCGTGGTCGCGTAAATTAATTTCCGCCGGGCTGCCGGCGCCTTCAACCACGATGGCATCGTAGTGCTCGGCAAGCCGGCGATAGGACTCCAGCACCGCACCGCGGGCCAGCTGCTTGTACTGGTGATAGGCATGGGCATCCATGTCGGCCACCGGTCTGCCGTGAACGATGATCTGCGCGGCCTTGTCGGTGTTGGGCTTGATCAGCACCGGGTTCATGTCCGTATGGGGTTCGACCCCGGCGGCCTGGGCCTGGACCGCCTGGGCGCGTCCGATCTCGCCGCCGTCCACGGTCACGGCGCTGTTCAGCGCCATGTTCTGCGGCTTGAACGGCGCGACGTTCAGCCCCCGGCGGCGCAGAACCCGGCACAAGCCGGTGACCACCGTGCTTTTGCCGGCATCGGAGGTGGTGCCCTGGATCATGAGGGTCGGCGTTTGCATGGCGTGAAGTATGACACAGGCACCCGGGTTCGTGGGTTTGACGTGGACCAGGGATGGTCCGCGCCCTTCGGGCGCACTGTGTGCGTCCAATTGCGCTCCCGGCGCAATTGTCCGGTACACTTTGTGCCATGGTTGTCTGTCGCACAATTCCGTCATGATCACCGCCGCGGTGAGTGTCTCGGCCGTGCTGCTGGATCGCTGGTGGGGCGAGCCGCGCGGCTTCCACCCGCTGGTGGGCTTCGGGCGTCTGGCGACGTGGCTGGAACACCGGCTCTATGATGGTCCGGTCGACGCCCCGTCGCGGCGGCTGCGCGGTGCCGTGGCGGTGCTGATGCTGGT
>JALUTE010000075.1 GCA_027058255.1 Methyloligella sp.
TCACGGTTCTGCGCCAGGAGATACGACACGGGGAAAGCTGGCAAGATGCCACCGCAAGGCTCGCTCGGTGTTTCAAGGTAAGTTCTCTTGTCATTCTGCGCCGGCTTCAAGATGCCGGGTTCTTCCCTAGCCGGGAACAGTTCCGGGCTGCCTACCAAGCGGAACTGGAGCGTGTGCAGGCCCTGGCGGCGGGCGGCGAGGGCGGGGACTTTTACCGCACACTGGGCGCGCGAGTGAGCAGACGGTTGGAGCATGCCCTGGTGGCGAGCGTCTTCAGCGGCCGGACGACGTTCACGGAGGCAATGCGGCTGCTCGGCTTCAAACGGCTCACGACATTCGACCGCTTGGCTGCGCGGCTGGGCTTCAGTTATTGATGCCGTACCTGCTCGATAGCAGCGTATTCATTACGGCCAAGCGCGTCCACTACGGGTTCGACTTCTGCCCGGGCTTCTGGGATTGGCTGATTGAACAGCACCGGGCCGGAATGGTCTACAGCATCGACCGAGTGTACCAAGAGCTGAAAGCCCAGCAGGACGATTTGACACAATGGATCGAGGGCCTGCCGGCCGAGTTCTTCATTGCACCGGACGTGCAGACCCCTGGCTATTTTCGGACAGTGAGCGACTGGGCGCGCAACCAGGATTACGAACCCGCTGCAATCGCCACGTTTCTGCAAACCGCCGACTACTACTTGGTCGCCCAAGCGCTTCAGAACAGGTACACCGTTGTGACTTACGAGGTGCCGGGCGGGTCCAAGAAGCGGATCAAGATCCCTGATGCGAGTTTCGGGGTCGGCGTGAACTGCATCTTGCCGCACGAACTGCTGCGGCGGGAACAGGCAAAGTTCGTTTGGCAAGGCCGGGCCGGGTCCGACTAGCGGCTGTAAGGAAATGCGCGTACTTATGTCCGAGAGTGACCGTTCTCAGCCGAGGTGCAAAGCGGGGCTCGGCCTACGGACAGGCCCGGTTTTGGACGACCGGCCGCAGTGGGGTATCGCGGGTGGTTCACGGGCGGCACGGAGGAGCGCTGAGTGGGGACGCAGGCAGCGATCGAAAGGAATCGAGGAAAAGGCACATGCCTGACGCTGTGGACCTACTCTGGGCGGTTACCCTGGAGAAGGTCGAGGCGTGGTCCGCAAGATCGTCCAGGTTAGCCGGCCGGCGCGGATCATTCTGTTCGGGTCTTACGTTCGGGGCCGGATGGACCGGAACAGCGATTTGGACGTTCTGGTCGTCAGCGACGATACGGTAAAGAACCCCAGGAAAGAAGCGGTCCGAATCCGCCGGGCGTTGCGAGGCATCTTCATGCCGATGGACATTCTGGTGGTGCCGGAATCACGGTGGGAAGCGCTCAAGGACCGTCCGGGCCTGATCTATCGGGAGGCGGCGCGGACGGGAGTGGTGGCGTATGAATCAGCCTAGACCGTCGCGGACGCCGGGTTCGCTGGCGGCGTGCAGTGAGCCTGTGCGTGGCCAGCCCCGGCCGGATCTTCGCCTCACGCGGGTAGGACGATCTCCGGAAGCCGATTTGGGCGGGTGTCCGCAGGTCTCGCGCCCCGGCGGTTTCATTCACGAGCGAAACGGTTCAGATCGGTCGGGGCTCTCACCGGACCCCCAGAACCCGTCTAGCGCACGGTGCCATGCAAGCACCATGAGATGAGTCTTTACCCAGACTCCTAGTCCATCAAGGTCAGGGAAGAGAGCCACATCGTGCACGTTCATTTCTTCCAACCGGCACAGCACTTCTCTTCTGTGCGGCCAAGGCATCTCAAAGCGGCGGATGAACTTCTTGTCGTCTAGATCATGCATCTC
>JALUTE010000076.1 GCA_027058255.1 Methyloligella sp.
GGCGGAACACCGCGCTTGGCGGTCGGGCGCAGATCGCATGGCCTCAGGCCTCCACGGCGCGGCCCTTGAGGGCGAAAAGCCCCCGCGGCCGCTTCTGGATGAAGAGAATGATGAGCACCAGGATCAGGATCTTGCCCAGAACGGCACCCGCCCAGGGCTCGAGCAGCTTGTTGGCGATGCCGAGACTCATGGCGCCCACCAGCGTGCCCCAGAGATTGCCGACGCCGCCGAACACCACCACCATGAAGCTGTCGATGATGTAGGACTGGCCGAGATTGGGGCTCACATTGTCGATCTGGCTGAGGGCGACGCCGGCCAGCCCCGCAATGCCCGAGCCGAGGCCGAAGGTGAGCGCATCGACGAGCCCGGTGCGCGTGCCCATGGAGGCGGCCATGGCCCGGTTCTGGGTCACGGCGCGCATTTGCAGGCCGAAGAAGGTGGTCCGCAGCATGACCATCAGAACGGCGAACACCACGAGCGCGAAGATGAGGATGGTCAGGCGATTCCAGGTGATCGCCATCTCGCCGAGCTGGAAGGAGCCGCTCATCCAGGCGGGATTGCCGACCTCGCGATTGGTGGGGCCGAAAATGGAGCGCACGCCCTGCTGGAGCACGAGCGAGAGGCCCCAGGTGGCGAGCAGGGTCTCGAGCGGGCGGCCATAGAGAAAGCGGATGATGGACTGCTCGATGGCGACGCCCACCGCGCCGGCCACGAGAAAGGCGAGCGGCAGGGCAATGAAAAGGGAGTAGTCGAAAAGGCCCGGCATGGAGGTGCGGATCACCTCCTGAACGGCGAAGGTGACATAGGCGCCGATCATGATCATCTCGCCATGGGCCATGTTGATGACGCCCATGACGCCGAAGGTGATGGCAAGGCCGATGGCCGCGAGCAGCAGTACCGAGCCGAGGCTGAGGCCATAGAAGATGTTCTGCCCCGCGCGCCAGAGGGCAAGGCGCGTCTCGATGGCCTCCACCGCATTGCGCGCCGCCTCGGCCACCTTGCCCTTGCCCTTCGCGGCGGCCTCGAGGACAGACACCACCTGCCGGTCGCCGCGCTTGCGCAGCACGGCAATGGCGTCGAGCCTCTCCGCCTCGCCCGCCCCCCTGGCGGCGAGTGTCGCCACGGCGAGCGCCTGGCGCAGCACATCCGCAACGCCCGCGTCCTTCTCCGCTGCGAGCGCCTTCTTGAGGAGCGGCACCGCCTTGGGATCGCGGCTCTTGAACACGGCCCTCGCCGCCGCCATCCGCACCGCCCCATCGGGGCTCATGAGCGTGAGCGCGCCGAGCGCCGCCTTGATCCGCCGGCGCATCTTGTTGTTGACGCGAATCTTCTTGAGCGCCGCTTTCGGCGCCTCGCCCAGCGCCGCGCCGGTCACCGGATCGGAGAGGCGGTAGACGCGGCCCGCCTTCTCGGCCTGCACGACCAGGCCGTCCGCGCGCCGCTTGTAGAGCTTGCGGGCGATGAGCGCCCGGAGCACGCGCTCGGCCGCCGGCGCGCCGCTCGCGGCGATCGCCTCCACCGCCTCGATCTTCTTGGCGAAGCTCTTCTGCCCGAGAGCCTGCACAAGGGCATCCATGTCCGCCGCCTGCGCAGACGGGGCGAGCATAGTGGCCCACAATGCGATGAAAACTGTTGATACTGCCACGAGGCGTTGCATGTCGGCTGGTCCCGTTCGTCGCATGGCTCGGTGCCAGCGATCACGCGCGTTCGCATCGCATGCGCGTTCGATAGTCTCGACGTGCGATGGTCTCAATGTCCGGGGCGGAGACACGCGCCCCCGCCCCGAGGGAGCGTTTGATC
>JALUTE010000077.1 GCA_027058255.1 Methyloligella sp.
AGACATGCATGTGCACGGTGAAGAGCGGGCGGCGGATGAGGTCGGCCCGGGTCGGCTCGTGAAGCCAGATGGCCACATCCGCCTCGCGCCGGGCAAGATCCAGCTCCTCGTCGAACAGCAGGAACTCCAGCGTGATGTCCGGATAGAGCTCGAGGAAGGGGCCCATGCGCGGCATGAGCCAGGCCGAGCCGAGGCCGAGCACCGTGGTCACGCGCAGGGTGCCCGCCGGTCGCAGGCTCGCTTCCGAGAGCAGCGCCTCGGTGAGGGTCAGCTTGTCCAGAACCTCCTTGGCGGTCTTGTGCAGGAGCTCGCCATATTCGGTCGGAATGAGGCCGCGGGCATGGCGCAGGAAGAGCGGCACCTTCAGCTCCGCCTCGAGGGCGCTCACCTGGCGGCTCACCGCCGACTGGCTCATGCCCAGCGCCTCGCCGGCCCGGGTGAAGCTGCCGGCCTCCACGACCGCGTGAAAGATCCGAAGCTTGTCCCAATCCATGGCCGTCGGGTCCAGGAGTGGCTCGGCCCACGGGGCTCGCCCCCGCGGCGTGGCAGATCGCGCTATTCAGCTGCCTCGGTCTCAGCCTCGGCATGGGCGAGGTATTTCTCCGCCTCGAGCGCCGCCATGCAGCCCATGCCGGCGGCGGTCACCGCCTGGCGGTAGGTCTCGTCGGTCACGTCGCCCGCGGCGAAGACGCCGGGCACGCTGGTAACGGTCGAATCCGGCGCGGTGATGATGTAGCCATTGGGCCGCATCTCGATCTGCCCCTTGAAGAGCTCGGTCGCCGGCGCATGGCCGATGGCGATGAAAATCCCATCCACCGCCCGTTCGGCGATGTCACCCGTTTGCACGTTCTTGAGCCGGGCGCCGGTGACGGACAGGGGATCGTCCGTGCCCACGACCTCCTCCAGAACCGTGTTCCAGACGACCTCCACCTTCGGGTTCTCGAACAGGCGCTTTTGCAGGATCTTCTCGGCCCTCAGCTCGTCGCGCCGGTGCACCAGCGTCACCTTGCGCGCGAAATTGGTGAGGAAGATCGCCTCCTCGACGGCGGTGTTGCCGCCGCCGATCACCATCACCTCCTTGTCGCGATAGAAGAAGCCATCGCAGGTGGCGCAGGCGGAGACGCCGTGCCCCTTGAAGCGCTCCTCGGATGCAAGGCCCAGCCAGCGGGCCTGGGCGCCGGTGCAGATCACCAACGCATCGGCCGTATATCGGGTGCCCGAGTCGCCGGTGAGGCGGAACGGGCGCCGGGCCAAATCCACCGCCGTGATATGGTCGGAGACGATCTCGGCCCCCACATTGCGGGCCTGCGCCTCCATCTGCTCCATCAGCCAGGGGCCCTGGATCGCCTCGGCGAAGCCCGGATAGTTCTCGACATCCGTGGTGATGGTGAGCTGCCCGCCCGGCTGGATGCCCTGGATGAGCACCGGCTCCAGCATGGCGCGGGCGGCGTAGATGGCCGCCGTGTAGCCGGCGGGCCCCGAGCCGATGATCAGACATTTGGCGTGGTGTTCAGCGCTCATGACAGGCTCCGACGGGTTTTGCTCCAACGCGCCTCGAACCCGGCCCCCAGCCTTCCGCATCCGAGGAGCCGGCGCACCTATAAACAGCGCCGCGCCTTGCGGGTCAATGCCCGACTTGGCACCCGGCGCAAGGCGATAGCCCATCCGCTGGCGGGGTCCCGTCACGGGCAGGGCGAAACCTCACTCGCCGTCGTCCGCATGCTCGCCATAACGCGGGCGATTGGCGGGCATCGCGCCCGGGCGCAGCTCGGCGAGCGCACGCTCCAGCGCGGCGATG
>JALUTE010000078.1 GCA_027058255.1 Methyloligella sp.
GTGAAGGGAAGCGGAGGGCTGACGCCCCTCGAGGCCTCGAGCCGCCAGCTCGTTCTCGAAATGCTCTACGCCCACTCGTGGTATAACAACATCACACGCGACATCTTCGGCTGACGCCGCGCCGCCATGCGGTGCGGCGCCATGTGGGGAGTGAGGCCCATGCCGGGTGGGTCGGACCTCATTGACTATTATCGGGGCACCCATGCGCGGCGCGTCTACGGCACCAGCTCGGTCAAGTATGTGCGCTATCTGAGGCCCGAGATTCGGCTGCTGCGGCCCCGATCCATTCTCGATTATGGCTGCGGCCAGAGCCTGTTTCTCGATTGCCTCGATCTGGACTTTGCTCCGAAGCTTCTGCGCTACGATCCGGCGATCGCCGCCTATGCGGAGCCGCCCGCCGAGCGGGTCGATCTGCTGGTGTGCATCGACGTTCTGGAGCATGTGGAGGAATGCGACCTCGATGATGTGCTCGCGCACATGGCGGGCCTTTGCCGGCATGCGTTGATCGTGGTCGATACGCGCCCGGCCAAGCATACCCTGCCCGATGGTCGCAATGCCCATGTCACGCTGCACGAACATGCCTGGTGGCGCGAGCGCTTGGGCCGGCACTTCGCGCATCTGGAGCCCGTGGCCACGCCGCGCCGCTCGCGGGCGGGCTTTCGCACCTGGGCGCGCCAGCCGGGGGACGCCCGACGCTACCGCCTGCTTCGTGCCCGCGAGGATACGGTGCACTACGCATTGCGCCTCGTCGGCCGGCACAAGACACGCTGGAAAGTGAGCGCGACGCGCAAGACCTGAATGGGGCGCGCCCTTGCCTCGTTTTCCGGACAATTGCACGCTCTTGCATGCGGGGTGCGCCTCGGGGCAGTATCGCGTGCGCAAGGCGGCGCGGGGCGGCGCGGGGCGGGCGTGACGCGGAGCATGCCACGGCTGCGCGGGACCAGGAGACGGAACGGGCCATGCCAGGAACGCTGAAGGACAAGAAGGGCCGCCCGGTGGTGGCGGTGACGGGCATGGGCGTGGTGACCTCGCTCGGGCGGGGGCGCGAGGACAATTGGCGCGCCCTCACCGCGGGCCAGTCGGGCCTCAAGACCATCACGCGCTTTCCGACCGAGGGGCTGCGCACCACCGTCGCGGGCACGGTGGACTTTCTCGATGTCTCGCCCTATTCGGCGCCGGCGCTCTCCATCGCCATGGCCGAGGCGGCGGCCGAGGAGGCGGTGGCGGAGGCGGGCATCGGCGCGCGCGGCGACTTTCCAGGCCCCCTCTTTCTCGCAACGCCCCCGACCGAGCTCGAATGGCCTCAGCGCAAGACCCTCTACCGGGCGTGCGACGATTGCGAGGAAGCCGGCTATGCCCGCATGCTCGCGGCGGCGCGCAAGGGGGCGTTCCGCGAGATGGAGGCGCTCTTCCAGTTTGCGAGCGTCGGCGAGCATCTGGCCGAGACCTTCGGCACCAGGGGGCTGCCCATCTCCCTCTCCACGGCCTGCGCCTCGGGGGCGAGCGCCATTCAGCTCGCCGTCGAGGCGATCCGACGGGGCGAGACGGACGCGGCGCTCGCCATCGGCACGGACGGGACGGTGCAGCTCGAGGCGCTGGTGCGCTTCTCGCTCCTCTCCGCCCTCTCCACCCATAACGAGCCGCCGGAGAAGGCGGCGCGGCCCTTCTCCAAGGACCGCAACGGCTTCGTCATGGCGGAAGGGGCCGCCGCCTTCGTGCTCGAGGCCTTCGATGCGGCGCGGGCCCGCGGCGCGCCCATCCTCGGCATCGTGCGGGGCTGTGGCGAGCGGGCGGACGATCATCACCGCACCCGCACCAAGCCCGACGGCTCGCCCATCATCGCCACCATCGAGAATGCCCTTGCCGATGGCGACATGGCGCCGGACGAGATCGACTATATCAACGCTCATGGCACCGGCACCCAGGAGAACGACAGGATCGAGTACATGTCCCTGAAGGCCGTGTTCGGGGAGGCCATCCACCAGGTGCCGATCAGCTCCAACAAGTCCATGATCGGCCACACCTTGTCGGCGGCCGGCGCCATCGAGGCGGCATTCTCGCTGATGACCATCTTGACCGGCACCCTGCCGCCGACCATGAACTACGACAACCCCGACCCGGACATTCCGCTCGATGTCGTGCCGAACGCGGCGCGCCCCGCCGCGGTCTCGGCCGTGCTCTCCAATTCCTTCGGCTTTGGGGGGCAGAATGTGTCCCTCGTCCTCGCCGCCGAGCCGGCCTGAGGGGGCGTGCGCAGCCGAGAGGGCGGGGGCCATGAAGATCGCGACCTGGAACATCAACGGCGTCAAGGCGCGCCTGCACGGCCTCATCGCCTGGCTCAAGGCGGCCGGGCCCGATATCGTGTGCCTTCAGGAGATCAAGTCGGTCGACGAGGGCTTTCCGCGCGAGCCTCTGGAGGCGCTGGGCTACAATGTCGCCACCCACGGCCAGAAGGGGTTCAATGGCGTCGCCATTCTCTCGCGCCTTCCCTTCGACGAGACCATCTCGCGGCTGCCGGGAGACGAGGAGGATGGGCAGGCGCGCTATCTGGAGGCGGTGATCTCCCTGCCCGGCGCGCATGCCGGGCGCGCGGGCGGCGGGGCGCTGCGCATCGCCTCGCTCTATCTGCCCAACGGCAATCCGGTGGACAGCGACAAGTTCGCCTACAAGCTCGCCTGGATGGCGCGGCTGGAGGCGCATGTGCGGGCGCTGCTGCGGCTCGAGGAGGTTCTGGTCCTCGCGGGCGACTACAATGTGATTCCGGCGCCGGAGGATGTGCACGATCCGGCGGCCTGGGCCGATGATGCGCTGTTTCGCCCGGAAAGCCGCGCCGCCTTCCGCCGCCTTGTTCATCTCGGCCTCACCGATGCGTTGCGCGCCACGGACGACTCACCGGGGCTCTATACCTTCTGGGACTATCAGGGCGGCGCCTGGCGGCGGAATAACGGCATCCGCATCGACCACATGCTGCTCTCGCCCCAGGCGGCCGACCGGCTCGAGGCGGCAGGCATCGACAAGCAGACGCGCGGCTGGGAGAAGCCCTCGGACCATGTGCCGGTCTGGATGACGATCGACACCGCCTGACGCTGGCGCGGGTCCTGTCTGCTGTCGCCCCGTCTCGGCACGGCGCCGGACTGGCGAGACGCCCCTTCGTCGTCTCGTGCGCGGGCGCCTAGCCCCACAGCGCGGGCGGGGCGGGGAGGATGCGCGGGCCCTCATAGACGAGGCCGGGCCTGCGGTCGCGGGCGAGCAGCAATGGCCCGTCGAGGTCCACCCAGTCCGCCTCGCAGGCGAGCAACAGGGCCGGTGCCATGGCAAGCGAGCTTGCAAGCATGCACCCGACCATGACGGAAAAGCCCATGGCCCGGGCGGCGCGCGCCATGGCCAGCGCTTGGGTGAGCCCGCCTGCCTTGTCGAGCTTGATGTTGACCGCGTCATAGCGATCGCGCAGGGCGGCGAGGTCCTCGGCGGTGTGCACCGACTCGTCGGCGCAGACGGGCACGGGGCGCGCGACATGGGCCAGGGCTGCGTCCGCATCCGCCGGCAGGGGTTGCTCGATGAGCGCGACATGGGCCTCGGCTGCGGCGGCGAGAAGGCGCTCCAGATCCTCCGGATGCCAGGCCTCGTTGGCGTCGGCGATCAGGCGGGCCTCGGGCGCCGCCCGGCGCACGGCCGCCAGGCGCAGGGCATCCCTGGCTCCACCGCCGAGCTTGAGCTTGAGCAGAGGATAGCGCTCGCCAGCGGATGCAGCCTTCTCGGCCATGTCCTCGGGGGCCGCCAGGCTGATGGTATAGGCGGTCTCCAGCGGCGTGGGCTCGGGCAGCCCGGCAAGCGCATGCGCCCGGTGCCCCGACCTTTTCGCGTCAAGATCCCAGAGCGCGCAGTCAAGGGCATTGCGGGCGGCGCCCGGCGGCATGCGGCCCTGCAGCTCGGCCCGGTCGAGGCCGCGGGCGAGGGCGGGGGCCATGGCCCGGATGTCGGCGATTACCTGGGCGACGGTCTCGCCATAGCGGGCATAGGGCACGCACTCGCCCCGGCCCAGCGCGCCGTCCCCGCTCGTGAGGGTCGCGACCACAACGACGGCCTCGCGCCGGCTGCCGCGCGCAATGGTGAACGCGCCCGCCACGGGAAAGGATTGCGTCGTCACGTCCAGGCGGAGCGGTGCCGCGCCGTGCGCTCTCGTGGGGTCCAACGCCATGGGCGCACTTATAGCACGCGGGCCGCGACCATCGCGCCCCAACGCAGGGTGCCGATTCAGCACCGCCATCTCAATTGGGGGATATCGCGTCCTTCGGATAGTTGGGGGCGGAAACGGGACGTTAGGAAACAAGTTGTAGGGTTGTCATACAACAACCAGGAAGTGCTCCGACCGAATCGTCGGGCGGAGCGGCCTGGCCGCAAGCGTGACGGCGCCGACGGCGAGGCCGAATTTGGGGGACCATGGTGTGATAATCGAGGGAACCTCGGGCGAGAGAGGCACCCGGCTCGTGGTGTCGTGCCTGATCGTGGTCGTGTTCTTCGTCGTCACGATTGCGGCACTGGTCAAGGTGTCGGGTGTGATCGCCGAGCGCATGGCGGTGCGACAGACGGAAATTCAGGCGCACACCTGGCAGGAGCGCATTCTGAGCCTGATGGAGCGGGGCAAGGACACCTTCGTGACCGGCAGGGTTTCCGAGCACGACAAGGTTGCGCTCGAGCACTTCGTGAAGGCGTCCGACGTCTACTGCTTCGTTCTCATCGGGGCGGACGGAAAGATATTCTGGTCCGCCAAGCCCGAGAAGATCGGAACGTTCGAAAAGGGGGCCTATTTCAGGAGCGTCGTTGCGCGCGGAAAGGTCTACATCAAGCGGGAGACCAAGAAGGCCTCCCAGATCACCGGCCTGTTGCAGTCCCGCCGGGGCAAGGGCATCGACCCCGACGCGCCGCGGCGCGTGATCGAGATCTACATGCCGGTCATGAAGAACGGCGTTTTCCTGGGCGCGATCGAGCATTACCGCGACAGCACGGACGTCATTGCCGGGTACAGCTATTATCTGCGCCTGCTGGCGATCGCCATGGGCGTGGTGGTTGCGCTCATCTGCAGCGCCATCATCTTCCATATCTGGTACTGGGCCCGGCATCGCGAGGCGAACCTCAAGCTCGTGCAGGAGAGCCAAAGCCAGGCCATTCGCGAGCTCGAGATGCGCGCGGCGCAGGAGGCGGTTCTGTTCTCGGTCCTGGCGCTGGCGGTGGAGAACACACCGCTCGAGGAGTTCCTCACCGAGGCGCTGAACGTGCTGGTCACCCGCACGCCCTATCTCGACTTCTCCCCCAAGGCGGGCGTATTCATCGCGGACGAGGACGGCCGCCTTCGGCTGGTCGCCGAGCACCGTCTGCCGGTGGGGACGAAGGAGCGTTGCGCCATTGTCGAGTCGGGGCGCTGCCTGTGCGGCCGCGCGGCACTCACCAAGACATTGCAGTTCGCCTGTTGCGTCGATGAGCGCCACGAGATCACGCCGGCGGAAGAGGAGCCGCACGGCCATTACAACGTGCCTCTGCTCGACGAGGGCGAGGTCAAGGGCGTTCTTCTGCTCTATCTGCGGCACGGCCATGTGCGCAGCGAGCGCGAGGTGACGTTTCTCAACCGGCTCGCCCAGGTTCTCGTGGCGGGGATCAACAAGCGTGCGTTCGAGATGGAGCTTCGCGACGCCCAGGCCCGTGCGGACGCGGCGAACGTGGCCAAGTCATCCTTCCTCGCGGCCATGAGCCACGAGATCAGGACGCCGCTCAACGGTCTCCTGGGCATGGCGGCGGCGCTCACCGACACGGACCTCGACGACGCGCAGCGTCAGACCCTGCGCGTCATCATCGAGAGCGGAGAGGCGCTGCTGACCATTCTGAACGATGTGCTCGATTTCTCGAAGATCGAGGCGGGTGAGGTGACGCTCGAGAGGATCCCGTTCGACATCGAGGACATCGCCAAGGCGGCCCGGTCGATCTTCGCCGGCGCCGCGAGCGAGAAGGGGATCGGCTACAAGGTGGTGGTGACGCCGGAGGCCGAGGGCAGCTATCTGGGCGATCCGACGCGGCTGAGGCAGGTGCTGTTCAATTTCATCTCCAATGCCATCAAGTTCACCGAGCGGGGCGGCGTGATCGTCACCATGCGCTACCGGCCCGGCGAGGGGCAAGGCGAGGAAGGCCGCCCGGCCGGCAGGCTGGTCATCTCGGTGGAGGATACCGGCGTCGGAATTGCCGAGGAGAAGATCGACAGGCTGTTCGAGACCTTCCGGCAAGGCGATGAAAGCGTCACCCGCCGCTTTGGCGGCACCGGGCTCGGGCTTGCCATCTGCAAGCAGCTCACCGACCTCATGGGCGGGAGCATCACCGTCGAGACCGCCTGCGGGCGCGGCTCGACGTTCACGGTCTGCATCCCGCTGGAGCGCGTCCAGAGGCAGGATGCCGCGCCTCGCCCGGTGGACGAGACGGATCTCAGGGTTACCCCTCAAGGCGGGCCGGTGCGGATCCTCGCGGCGGAGGACAACAAGACCAACCGGCTCGTCCTCAAGGCGCTGCTCTCGAAGATCGCCGCCGACGTCGTGTTTGTCGAGAATGGCGAGGAGGCCTTCCAGGCCTGGCGTGACGGCGCGTTCGAAATCATTCTCATGGATGTGCAGATGCCGGTGCTCGATGGCGTCGCCGCGACACGGCGCATCCGCGAGGCCGAGGCCAAGATGCAGCGCCCGCGCATTCCCATCGTTGCGGTGACCGCCAATACCATGGTGCACCAGATCGAGGACTATCTCGATTGCGGCATGGATGCCCATCTGCCGAAGCCCATCCGCAAGGACCAGCTTTTCCGGGCGATCAATGCCCTGGTCGTGCGCCGCCTCGCACCGAGCGGCCCGAAGAAGGCGGCCCGGCCCGAGGCCGCTGCCATGTCCTGATATCTTCGCACTGCACTTGGAACGAGGATGCGGAGCGCAGGGCTCGCGTCTGGCTGCGCGCGGGACCGGGCAGGGGGAGCGGCGTGCCCACCGCGGGGCGGTGTGCGCGATCCCAGTTCCGCCCAGGCGAGGAACGGTCATTCGCCTCGCAGGCGGCCGTCAGTCGATCAGAAGGGCCTCTGTCGGCACGGCGTCATCCCCCTGGCAGGGGCGCACCAGATTGCGGGCGCGCGAGCGCACGGCCCAGCCGATCTCGAGCGTGCTCTGGCCGCCACCATTTCTCAGGCGGATGGTGTCGCGTCCCGGAACGGGCAGGGCGCGGTCGGCCGCGGCCAGGGTGTGCAGGCGGGCGATCAGGGCGTGAAGCCGCCAGAACAGCGGCTCGTGCAGGCGCATCCGGCGCATCAGGCTCTCATGCTTGGTGCCGTCGAGAACGTCCCGCACCAGTTGCTGGGCCTGCGGGTCGCGCGCCGGCGCAATGTCGGCGATGGCCAGGGCCTCCACGATCACATCGGCGCTCCGGCGGCAGGCCCGCGCCACATGCTCGGCGAGAACGAGCCGCAGGAAATCGCCCACGAGCTCGGGCAGGCTCTCCCGCGCCTGGGTGACGAAGCGTTCCATGAAGGCGCGCCGGCTCGCGCGGATGCCGCGAAACAGCGCATAATCGAGCGCCGCCGCCCCGCCCTTGCGGGCGAGCGCCTCGGGCACGATCCAGAGCGAGTAGTCGGGCGTGAAAATGCCGCCATCGCAGGAAAGGCGCGTGTCCTCGAGACGGCAGGTCTCGTCGGCCATCACATGGCGCGGTGCGGGCCGGTCGTGGCGCAGAAGGTCGATGTCGATGGGCTGGATGAAGCCGGGGCCATCATCGGGCAGGGTGATGGCCCGGAAGGCACAGGTCAGCCGGTTGTTGCAGGCATCCGCCTTGCGCTTGAGCCCGCGGAAGGTGACGTCGCCCGCGATGAAGCGCGCAGCCTCGGACAGCCCGGTGCTCACATAGCAACCGGTCTCCACGCACAGCACCGGGTCGGCGCCGCGCCCGAGATCCCATTTCTTGCCGTTTGCCTTGACGGGCTGGAGCACCAGGAGCACCGTCGCCTTGCCGGCATGGGCCGGCAGGGCCGGTGCCGCAAGGGCGAGAACCATGCCCAGAAGTGCGGCCATCGCCTTGATCATGGGGCTCAACCTCGTCGTTCCGTCCGTGAACCGGTGAATGACGCGCACCCTTGCGGTGCCGCGCCGTCTGTCGGGGCGCGCGCGTCGGGCTCCTTGCAGGAGAAATGCGACCAAATCGCGGAGGCGGGGTGAATGGGCGTTCATCGGGCCGCCTCCTCTCGCCTCGGCGCCCCGCTCCCGCTCCCGCCCCCGGCCTCTGCCTCTGCCATGTCGGCAAGCAGAGCCCTCAGCCCCTCGCGATAGGTCGGGAAGGCGAGGGCAAGGCCCAGCTCGTCATGCATGCGCCGGTTCGAGACGCGCTTGCTCTCACCCCAGAAGCTGCGGGCCATGTCGGAGAGTTGCGCCTCCTCGAAGGGGATGAGCGGCGGCGGCTCCATGCCCAGCAGGCGGGCGGCATAGGCGACCACATCCTCGGGAGGCGCCGGCTCGTCGTCCGCGATGTTGTAGATGGCGCCGGGGCGTGGCGCCGCCATGGAGGCACGCAGCGCCCGGGCGATGTCGTGGACATGGGCGCGGTTGAACACCTGGCCCGGCTTGGATATGCGCCGGGCACGCCCTGCGCGCAGTTTCACGAGGGTGTTGCGGCCGGGGCCATAGATGCCTGGCAGGCGGAAGATGTGCACCGGCGCGCCGTGACGCTCGGCGAAGGTCTGCCAGGCGCGCTCCGCCTCGAGGCGGCGGGCGGCCCGGGCCGTCGCGGGCCGGGGCTCGGTCTCCTCATCCACCCAGGCGCCGCCATGGTCGCCATAGACGCCGACGGTCGAGAGATAGCCGATCCAGCGCGTGGCGCCCGACGCGGTGCCTGCGGCGAGTGCGGTCTCGCATGCGGTGAGCGTCGGGTCCCCCGACGGGCCGGGCGGGATGGAGACGAGGATATGGCTGGCGCCGCGCGCGGCCTCCGTGAGCGCCGGCGATGCGCTCGCGCCGTCGAAGAGCTGCGCCGCGAGGCCCTCGGCGGCAAGACGGGCAACGCCATCGGCGCTGCGGCTGGTGCCGCCCACGCGCCAGCCATCGGCCGCCAGCATGCGCGCGAGCGTGCGGGCCGTATAGCCGAGGCCGAAGCAGAAAAGCGTGCTCATGGTCCGTCCGCCTCCTTGCGGGCTGCGTCCTCTCTGGCGAGGCGCCATTCCTCGCGCACCGCCGCGTCCTGCTCCTGCGCGAGCCACCAGGCGGCGCCGGCCTCGATCTCGTCCCGCGTGCCGATCCGGCCGAGGGCCCAGACGGCCATGGCCCGCACCAGAGGCGAGGCATCGCCGAGATGCGCCCTTATGGCCGGCAGGAGTGCGCGCTCGCCGGAATTGCCTGCGGCGATCAGCACATTGCGCAGGAAGCGGTCCCGCCCTGCGCGCTTGACGGGCGTGCCCTGAAAGCGGGCGCGAAAGCCCGCCTCGTCGAGGCCGAGCAGGGCCTCGAGCCGGGGCCGGTCCGTCGCCTCGCGCGCATGCAGGCGCACATCGCGCGCCCTGCGGGCGAACTTGTTCCAGGGACAGACCGCAAGGCAGTCGTCGCAACCGAAGATGCGATTGCCCATGGCCGGCCTGAGGGCGCGCGCAATATGGCCCTTGTGCTCTATGGTCAGATAGGAGATGCAACGCCGCGCGTCCAGTTGCCACGGCGCCGGAAAGGCGCGGGTGGGGCAGATGTCCAGGCAGGCGCGGCAGGTGCCGCAGCGCTCGCGGCCGAAGGGCGCGCTCGCCGGCAGGGGATGCGCGCTGAAGATGGCGCCGAGAAACAGCCAGGAGCCATGGGTGCGCGAGACGAGATTGGTGTGCTTGCCCTGCCAGCCGAGGCCGGCCAGGGCGGCGAGCGGTTTCTCCATCACCGGGGCGGTATCGACGAATACCTTGACCGCGCGGCCGGTCTCGCGGTGCAGCCAGCCGGCGACCCGCTTGAGGCGCCTCTTGATGATGGCGTGATAGTCCTTGCCGCGGGCATAGCAGGAGATGGCGCCATGCCCGACCGGCCCCGCCCCCCGCCCCAAGGGATCTGGCACGATGTCGCCGAGGGGATCGCGCTCGGGCCCGTAGTTCATCGCCAGCATGACGATGCTCCGCACCTCGGGCCAGAGGGTGCGCGGATCGCGCCGGCGTGCGGCGGTCTCGGCCATCCAGCTCATGTCGCCATGGCGGCCCCGGGCGAGAAAGGCGTCGAGCCGGGCGCCGGCCTGGGTTCGCCCAAAAGCGTCCGCCGGGGCGATGCCGATGGCATCGAACCCCGCTGCCCGCGCCTCGCGCTGGAGCGCCGCGACGAGTGCGCTCGGCGATGGCGCCGTGCAGGGGTTGGGTTGGGTCATGATCGTCTCGAAGGCGTGGTCCGTCATGTGCGACCCGGTGGCCCGCCCGGCTGTCAGAAGTCGAGGTCCGGGTAATGGGCGGGCGGTGGCGGCGCCTCGGGCACCCGCTCGGCCAGGAGAGGGCGGAAGGCAGGGCGCGACTTGATCCGCGCATACCACAGCCTGGCGGCCGGATGGTCGTCCCAGGGCACCTCGCCCAGATAGTCCATCGCCGAGAGCTCCGCGGCGGCGGCGAAATCGGCAAAGCTCAGCATCTCGCCCGCAAGCCAGTTCCGCTCATTGGTCAGATAAGCCACATAGGAGAGATGATAGCGCAGATTGTGCCGCGCGGCGCGCAGCACGTCCACGTCGGGCGCCGGATCGGTCCCGGCCCGGAAGCGGCGATAGACCTTCTCCTCGAGCACCGGCAGGCCCACCTCGTCGTGGAACTTGCGCAGGAACCAGTCCACGAGCCGGCGCACCTCGGCGCGCTCCTCCCGATTGCCAGGAAAGAGGGGCACCGGGCCGCCATCGACGGGATGGCGGGTGATCTCCTCGCCCACATATTCCGAGATGGCATAGGTGCCATGCAGGATGAAGCCGGTCTCGAGCGCAAGCACGGGCAACTCTCCCGCCGGGTTGAGGGCGAGAAAGGCCGGCCCCACGTCCCACGGCTTCATCTCGGCGAGTTCCAGGCCAATGTCGAGCTCGCCGAGAGCAAGCCGGATGGCGCGCGAGCGCGGGCAGAGCGGATAGTGGGTGAGACGATGCATGGCCCTCTCTGTCGGGATGGGCGGGGCCGTGCGCCCGAATCTCGGCGCAGGGCGGTGCCGCGTGGCCGCATTGGCCCCCGTCCCCCGATCGCGTATAGAACCGGCCGGGGGAATCTGGCAAGGCTTCAATTCCGCCCCTCCGCGCCCCGTGTGCGGACGGGGCGTGACGGCGCGCCATGCCACGCCGCGCTGGCCCAGGGAGGGAGGCTCCATGTCCATCGAGCAGATCGTCGTCCTTGCGGTGGTGCAGGGCATCACCGAGTTTCTGCCCATCTCCTCGTCCGGGCATCTCATCCTGGTGCCCTATTTCACGGGCTGGCCGGACCAGGGGCTGGCGACGGACGTGATGGTGCATGTGGGCTCCCTGGCGGCGGTGCTGGTCTATTTCTGGCGCGATATCGGGCGGCTGCTCGTCGGTGCGTGGGGCCTCCTGCGCGGGCGTGTGGCGCGCGACGGGCTCCTGGCGCTCTACATCCTCGCCGCCACGATCCCCGCGGTCGTGGTCGGGCTCATCCTGAAGTCGACGGGGCTCATTGACCGCATTCGCGGCATCGAGATCATCGCCTGGAACGCCATCATCTTCGGGCTGCTCATGCTGGCGGCGGACTGGTTCGGGCCACGCTTGCGGTCCATGGAGGAGATGCGATTGGGCCCCGCCATGGCGATCGGCCTTGCCCAGGCGCTGGCGCTCATTCCCGGCACGAGCCGCTCGGGCGTGACCATGACGGCGGCGCGGATGCTCGGCTTCGAGCGGGCGGAGGCCGCCCGCTTCTCCTTCCTGCTGGGCATTCCCGCCATCGCCGGGGCGGGGCTGCTCACGGCCAGGGACATGGTGGAGCAGGGTGGCGGCATCCCGCCGGATGCGCTTCTGGCGGCGGGGCTCACCTTCTTCTCGGCGCTCGCGGCCATCGCCTTTCTCATGGCGCTGCTTCGCCGGGTGAGCTTTCTGCCCTTCGTGCTCTATCGCCTGGCTCTCGGCGGTTTCCTGCTCTTCCTCGCCTATGGCTGAGCCCTGCAGGGCCGATGATCGTCTCTTGGAGACTAGGATGGGAATGGGGCTGGGGCTGCGGCTAGGGTCGCGTCACGACCCTTGCGCGCGGGCATCGGCCGGGGCCGCATCTTCGGCACGCTCCCGGGCATTCGCCGCGCTCGGCGTGTCCGTCTCCGGCTCGGCCCAGGTGAGGGCGCGATAGTCGAACCCCTCCTCGATGGTGGGCTTGATGATGGCGAAATAGGGCGAGAGGTCGAAATCGCGCGGCGTGAACAGGCTGTGATGGCGAATGTGCAGGATCTCCCTGCGGCTGTAGGGGCTCGCGGCCGGGTGGCTGGGCGCGACGCGCTCGATGCGCGGCAGGATGGGGTAGCGCACCGACTGGAACGCCTCGGCGATGAGGGTGGAGCAGATCGCGCGGGTGGGCTCGCCCGAGCCGAGGGCGATCATGCGCCGGCGCCAGCGCACGGGCACGGGCGGGGTCGGAAAGAGATAGCGCGCGAGATCGATGATGTTGCGGGTGTCGTATTCGAGGCCCAGCCGGTCCACCATGAACTGGACCACCTTGCGCCGGTCCGCGACCGTGAGCCCCACCGGCCGGCAGATGCGCGTGTTGTAGGTCTCGTATTTCGAGAGCGGCACGGCCACCGCGCCCTCGCCCAGATTGACCTCGATCAGCGTCCTGGGCTCGCCGCCATGGGGCGGGGGGCCGAGCGCATCGCCCACATAGAGGGCGGCATGCGACCAGGTGGACTGGGTGAGATATTTGATGGCGGTCGCGATCTTCTGATTGCCCTCGACAAGGAGCACATCCGCCGGTTGCAGCGTGCGGCGCAGGGTGATGGGATCGGACGGCGTGAACGGCTCATAGCCGCTCGAGGGCTCCTCAAGGCGGGCGGCGATGGCCTTGCCGATCCGGTCCAGGAGAGTGTTGAAAAAGCTCATTTGCGCTCCGGAAAGACGCCGAGTCGGGTTTGTCGGAAAGGTCGCGATTCCCGGCCGCATTTGCAAGGGCGGGCGCAACACATCCGCGTGCGGGCGGTGCGCCCCCCGATCCTCGTTTCCCCGATCTTCGCTCCCGGCCGCGCAGGGGGGGCTCCCATCGGGGTTGAATGTCCAGCTCATGGCCTATATTTAGAATGATTCTAAATTAATGGGTCTAATGCCGGTGGGCGGTGGGGCGTCTTCGCATGGCCGCCCGGATATGCAAGAAGGTCGCTGGAAGGGGTCGCGGAGCGGCCTGCCCGTTCGCCGTGACGAGCCCCGGCGGTTGAGGCCAGGGAGAGGAGAGAGGCATGAAGCGCTTTTCGGAGCTGAGCGAGAAGGAGATTCTGGCGCTCGCCATCTCGCTCGAGGAGGAGCATGCGCGCATCTATGGCGACTATGCGGACGGTCTCAGAGAGAACTTTCCCGCCTCGGCGAAGGTGTTCGAGGACATGGCCGAGGAGGAGAACGAGCACCGGCGCTGGCTGATCGACCTCTTCACCAAGAAGTTCGGGGACCACATTCCGCTCATTCGCCGCCAGGACGTGAAGGGCTTCGTCACCCACAAGCCGCTCTGGACCGTGCGGCCCCTGGGGCTCGACGCGGTGCGCAAGCAGGCGGAGGAGATCGAGTACGAGACGCGGCGCTTCTATGAGAAGGCGCTGGAGCGCACGTCGGACGCCTCGATTCGCAAGCTGCTGGGCGATCTGGCGGAGGCGGAGCGCGGCCATGAGCGGCTGGCGGAGAAGCTGGAGGAGGCGCATCTCACCCGCAGCGCCCGCGAGGAGGAGGAGGAGACGCGCAAGCGCATGTTCGTCCTCCAGGTGGTGCAGCCGGGCCTTGCCGGGCTGATGGACGGCTCCGTCTCGACCCTCGCGCCGCTCTTCGCCGCCGCGTTCGCGACGGGCAACACCTGGGAGACGTTCCTCGTCGGCATGGCGGCCTCTGTCGGTGCCGGCATCTCCATGGGCTTTGCCGAGGCGATGTCGGACGATGGCTCGCTCACCGGCCGCGGCCATCCCTGGATGCGCGGGCTCATCACCGGCCTCATGACCACGGTGGGGGGTGTTGGTCACACCCTGCCCTATCTCATCAAGGACTTCTACGTGGCGACGACGGTCGCTGTCGCGATCGTCCTGGTGGAGCTGTGGGTGATCGCCTGGATTCGCGCGAAATATATGGACACCCGCTTCCTGCAGGCGGCCTTCGAGGTGGTTCTTGGCGGGCTCATCGTCTTCGCCAGCGGCATATTGATCGGCAGCGCATGACGGGCCGGGCCGACAGACCGCCCCGGATCGGGTTCGTCAGCCTCGGCTGCCCCAAGGCGCTGGTGGATTCGGAGCGCATCATCACGCGCCTGCGCGCCGAGGGCTATGAGATCGCCGGCAGCTATGAGGGCGCCGATGCGGTGGTGGTCAACACCTGCGGATTCATCGACAGCGCGCGGGCCGAATCCTTCGATGCCATTGCCGAGGCCATGGCGGAGAATGGCCGCGTGATCGTCACGGGGTGCCTGGGCCATGAGGAGGAGGCGATCCGCGCCCGCCATCCGGGGATTCTCGCCGTCACGGGGCCGCATCAATATGAGGCGGTGATGGCGGCGGTGCACCGGGCAGTACCGCCCCGGCACGATCCGCACATGGCGCTGGTGCCGCCGCAAGGGCTGCGCCTGACGCCGCGCCACTACGCCTATCTGAAGATCGCCGAGGGCTGCAACAATCGCTGCAGCTTCTGCATCATCCCCGCCCTGCGCGGCCCGCTCGCGAGCCGGCCGGCCGGGGACGTTCTGGCCGAGGCCGAGCGCCTCGTTGCGGCGGGCGTGGAGGAGCTGCTGGTGATCTCCCAGGACACCGGCGCCTACGGGCTCGATCTCAAGCATGCGCCGAGCGACTGGCGCGGGGCTCCGGTGCGCGCCCACATCGTGGATCTGGCCGAGGCTCTCGGCTCCCTCGGTGCCTGGGTGCGGCTGCACTATGTCTACCCCTATCCCCATGTGGACCGCCTGCTGGCGCTGATGGCCGAGGGCGCGATCCTGCCCTATCTCGACATTCCGTTTCAGCACGCGAGCCCCGCCATCCTCAAGGCCATGCGCCGGCCCGCCGCCCAGGAGAAGACCCTCGCCCGCATCCGTGCCTGGCGCGAGGCGGTGCCGGACCTTGCCATTCGCTCCACCTTCATCGTCGGCTTTCCCGGCGAGACGGAGGCGGATTTCGCGGCCCTGCTCGACTGGCTGGAGGAGGCGGAGCTCGACCGCGTCGGCTGCTTTGCCTATGAGAACGTGGCCGGCGCCGCATCCCGGGCGCTCGACGGCCAGGTGGCCGAGACGGTCAAGGCGGAGCGGCGCGCCCGCTTCATGGAGGCGGCGCAGCGGATCAGCGCCCGTCGCCTCGCCGCCAAGGTGGGGCGCGAGATCGAGGTGCTCGTGGACGCGGTGGACGAGGAGGCGGACATCGCCATCGCCCGCAGCAAGTGGGATGCGCCGGAGATCGACGGGCAGGTCCTTGTCGCCGGGGCTGGCCGCGCATCGCCGGGGGCCCGCCTTGGCGTGCGGATTGCCGGCGCCGATTCCTACGACCTTCATGGCGCGCCCGCGGCGCCCCTGGGCGCGGAGGCGGGCGCGGGCCCGGCATAGCGCCGCCTTCGCCTTGCCCGTGTCCATTGCGCGCGGCCAAAGCGGTGTCTCCTCGTCCACAGCTCTGCCCGCAGGCGGCCTGTTCGCGGCCGCGCGAATCAGATTTGCTCGCCCCAGGCGTCAGCCAGCGCAGGAGGCGAGGACCCATGGCCGATTTCAAAACGCACATCTCCGTCGGCGTTGTGGCCAGCGGCATGCTCTCCACCCTCACCATGGCTGCGGCCATCGTGCCCTCGGAGGATCTCATCACCCTGGCCATTTGCGGGGCGATCGGCAGCATTCTGCCGGATATCGACCTGCAGAACTCGCGCGCCAGCCAGGCCATGTTCAGCGGGCTCGGGCTCGTCCTCGCCTTCTCGGTGCTGTTCAACTATTCGTGGAAATATTCCATCGCCGAGATGTGGATCCTGTGGGTGGGAACCTTCCTCGTGGTGCGGTTTCTCGGCCACAGCATATTCCACAAATATGCGGTTCACCGTGGCGTGTTCCACTCCGTCCTGAGCGGCCTCTTCTTCGGCTTCCTGACCGCCGCCCTGTTCCACTATTTCTTCGGAAGCGACATCACGCTCTCATGGCTCGCCGGAACCTTCGTGTTCGTCGGCTATCTGGTGCATCTGGTGCTCGATGAGATCTACAGCGTCGATTTCCACGGCAACAGGATCCGGCGTTCCTTCGGCACGGCGCTGAAGCTGTTCGACTACCGTCATCCCGGCCCGACCCTTGCCATGGCGGCCGCCGCCGCGGTCGCCTTTCTCGCGGCGCCGCCCGTCGGCCCCTTCCTCTCCATCGTCGGATCGCCGGCGGTCTGGGCGTTCCTCTCCGAGCGCATGCTGCCCGAGCAGGCGTGGTTCGGCTTCATCCAGACGGCGGCGGCCCGCCTCGCCTCCCTGATGTAGCGCCCGCGCGGCGCCGGTGCCGCGCGGGCGCTACATC
>JALUTE010000079.1 GCA_027058255.1 Methyloligella sp.
GAAGGGTTGCGAAATGGCCGGACATGGGCGCAACCAGAAGCACGCGCGGCTGGCGAGCGCCGACGTGCTCGGTCCCCGCGCCGCCATGGGCCTCGTCGAAATGGCGGTGAAAATGCAGGAGACGGCAGAAGGGGCGCTCCCAGACCACCTCCTCGCGCACGGGCACGACCGTGCGCACGCCCTCGACCCGAACCCCATGGATGCCGAAGGCCGGCTTGTCGTAGCGCCGGGTGGTGCGCTCGAACACCTCGAGGGCCGCGAGCGTGCTCCGGCCCATCATGGTGTGGTTCAGCGGGTTGAACGGATTGGCCAGAAGAAGCCGATACGTTCCCGCAGCCGCGCGCGCCGGGCGCATGGCGCTATGGCCCAGCTCAAACCAGTGATAGAGCACGGCTTGCCATCCCCCGATTCTGTCCCCCGTTTGCCCCGGTCACCGCCGTCTTGCCGGTTGTGGCCCCGGCTGGCAGCGGCGCGAAGGCCTGTTCGCAATAGGTGCCTTCTGTCGTGTCCACAGGTCGCAATCCGCACGAAGCCTAGCAAGGCTAACGTGATTCTCCAATTGATGCCAAGGTCTTATGTATGCGCCGGCAAGGCGGGGGCAAGCAGCGCGGCCGGAGCGTCGGGGGTGCGGGCAAGGCCCGGCCATGCGCCATGCTCGCCGAGCAGCCTTCGCCTGGCGCCCGCCAGCGCCCGATGCAGCAGGGCATCCGGATAGGCGATGGCCCTGTGGCGCGCCGTGTCGAACAGCGCCCGCACCTCCTCCTCGACGAGGCGCTCCCGCTCCAGAAGGGCCTCGGCGAGGGCCTCGACGGGCTGCCAGTTGCGCAGGCGGGTGAGAATGGTGACGGCACATGCGCTTTGGCGGGCGAGATAGTGGTTGCGGGCCCGGCGGGTGCGAAAGCCCCGCTCCTGCGCGATTGCGATCAGCCCCTCGCGATCGGCATCCGTGCCGTCCGGGCGATGCGCATCGCCGGCATAGATGCGCTCGGCGAGCCCGCCGGCAATCAGCGCCAGGGCCAGGGAATCGAGACCATGAAAGGACCGGCGCAGCTCCATGGCGCCGAGGGAGACGACAATGCCCGCATAAGGTGCGGCGAACCGGCCGATGGCCACATAGCGCACGGGCAGTCCCGTCGCCAATGCCATGGCGGCATGCCCCGCCTCGTGCCATGCCGCATGTCGCCGTGGGCTGCTGCTCATGCCATCCCGTCTTCCTGTTCTGTCTTGCTGTCCCGTCTTCCTGTCCGGTCGGCCCTGAGAGCACAGCCCGTCCCGCAGTCCGCCTGCGCTCGGTGTGCTTTTCCTCTGCCGGGCGGCCGGTGCGGAGATTCGCTTTCTCGACCGGTTCATCCTATGTGATTATGCGGGGCGCGCTTGGTCAAATCTTGACGACCAGCCCCGCCCGGCGGCTCGTGAACAGCGCGTCGGGGGCTGCGTCACATTGAGGGTTGACGATGCGGGGCGCTCCCTATAATTGGAATAATTCTAAGAAAGGCGCCTCCGCGAGGGACGACCAAGGAGCGCCATCGACAGGACCGCCAGCCGCGCGGTCACTCCACAGCAATCGAGAGCAACCGAGCAATCCATGGGAGTGGACAAATGGAGCTGAAAGGCAGCAAGACCGAGGAAAACCTCAAATACGCCTTCTCCGGCGAGAGCCAGGCCAACCGGCGCTACCTCTACTTCGCCTCTAAGGCGGATGTCGAGGGCTACAACGACGTGGCCGCCGTTTTCCGCTCCACCGCCGAGGGCGAGACCGGTCATGCGCACGGCCATCTGGAATATCTCGAGGCCTGCGGCGATCCGGCGACGGGCCTGCCCATCGGCTCGACGGCGGACAATCTCAAGGCGGCCGTCGCCGGCGAGACCCACGAGTATACCGACATGTATCCGGGCATGGCGAAGACCGCCCGCGAGGAGGGTTTCGACGAGATCGCCGACTGGTTCGAGACGCTGGCCAAGGCCGAGCGCTCGCACGCCAACCGCTTCCAGAAGGCGCTCGACGAGCTCGACTGACATCCGCGCCGCCCGGGGCCGCGCCCGCCGCGGGCCCGGGCACATATGCGCCGCAGCCGGCGGCATCTCCTGAAGGGCGCGCCTCGCGGTGGGCCCGCAAGGGCGCTGCCGGCTGTCGTTTCCCGTTCAGGTTCCGTGCAAGAGCGAGCAGACGCGATGAGCGCCAAGACCACACCGCCGCGCGAGGGCAGCCTCGAGGCGCCGACGCGCCATGCCATCGACTGGAAGAGCAAGAGCTTCTGGGACAAGGGCGACCTGCTCGCCGAGCTGGAGCGGGTCTTCGACCATTGCCATGGTTGCCGGCGCTGTGTGAGCCTGTGCAACGCCTTTCCGACCCTTTTCGATCTGGTGGACGAGTCGGAGACCATGGAGGTCGACGGGGTGGCGAAGGCCGATTACTGGAAGGTGGTCGATCATTGCTATCTCTGCGACCTCTGCTTCCTGACCAAATGCCCCTACACGCCGCCGCATGAGTGGAACATCGACTTTCCGCACCTGATGCTGCGCGCCAAGGCGGTGCGCTTTCGCCAGGAGGGCGCGCGGGTGCGCGATCGGATCATGACGGCGACCGATGCCCTCGGCGGGGCTCTGGCACACCCGGTGATCGCGCCTGCGGCCAATGCGGCGGCGCGTTCAGGCGCGCTGCGCAAGGCGGGCGAGGCGGCGCTGGACGTGGATCATCGCGCCTGGCTGCCGCCCTGGGCGAGCAGGACCCTGCGCAGCCGGCTGAAGGGGCGCGCAGAGAGTGCCGACGGCCCTTCGGCGGGCGCGGCGGTGCCGGCGGGCCCGACGACGGGCAAGGTCGCGCTCTTTGCCACCTGCTATGGCAATTTCAACGAGCCCCATATCGGCGAGGACCTGGTGGCCGTGCTGGAGCACAACGGCGTGTCCGTGCGCCTTGCCGGCGCCAGGGCGTGTTGCGGCATGCCCAAGCTGGAGCTCGGCGACCTGGAGGCGGTGGAACGGCTGAAGGAGGCCAACATTCCGGCCCTCGCCGCGCTCGTGGACGAGGGCTGTGACATCCTGGCGCCGGTGCCCTCCTGCGCCCTCATGTTCCGCCAGGAATTGCCCCTGCTCTTTCCCGAGGACGCCGACGTGGCCAAGGTCGCGCGGGCGATCTTCGATCCCTTCGAGTATCTCCACGCGCGCCACAAGGCCGGCAAGCTCAACACCGATTTCAAGACCTCCCTCGGCAAGGTGGCCTATCACACGGCCTGTCATCAGCGGGTGCAGAATGTCGGGCCGAAGACCCGGCAGATCCTGGAGCTGGTGCCAGGCACGGAGGTGGTCACCATCGAGCGCTGCTCGGGCCATGACGGCACCTATGCGATGAAAGCGGAGTGCCACGACGCATCCGTGAAGATCGTCCGCCCCGTGGCGCGGCGCGTGCGCGAGGCCAAGCCGCAGCATCTGTGCAGCGACTGCCCGATGGCGGCGCATCACATCGCCGCCCATGTGGATGGCGCCGAGACCGGCTCGGGCGCTCTTGCAGGCGAGCACCCCATCACCCTGCTGCGCAAGGCCTACGGCCTTTGAAGCAGCGCGAAGGCGAACCCCCCTTTTCGATCGAAGGAGCGAATGAGCGATGACGCATCTCACCCCAGCGGACCTCTACAGCCTGGAGCGCTATGCGGAAATCCGACCCGAGTTCCGCGCCAGTGTCATGGAGCACAAGAAGGTGCGCAAGGTCCCCGTGGGGCCCAACGCGACCCTCTATTTCGAGGACCGGCTGACCATCCAGTACCAGATCCAGGAGATGCTCCGCATCGAGCGCATTTTCGAGCGCGAGGGCATCGAGGACGAGCTCAGCGCCTACAATCCCCTCATTCCCGACGGGAGCAACTGGAAGGCGACCTTCATGCTCGAATATGGGGATATCGAGGAGCGCAAGCGCCGGCTGGCGGAGCTGGTGGGCATCGAGGACACCATCTGGGTGCGCGTCATGGGCTTCGACAAGGTGTTCGCCATCGCCAATGAGGATCTGGAGCGCTCCACGGACGAGAAGACCTCGTCGGTGCATTTCCTGCGCTTCGAGCTGACCCCGGACATGGTCGAGGCGGTCAAGGAGGGCGCCGAGATCGCCGTCGGCATCGACCATGAAGGCTATCGCCACGAGGTGCCCGTGGTGCCCAAGGCGACCCGCGAGGCGCTGGCCGCCGATCTCGCCTGACCCACGTCAGGCACCGAAGGGGCGGGGGCGATCTCGTCGGGCGCTTTCGAGACCGCTCGCATCGGTCATTGCCGACTGATGGGAGACGCCCCTCCGCGAAGCCGGGCCGTTCGGAGCGAAGGTCGCGGAGCGCCGCCGCACCCTTGGGCGTTTTCCGGGCTCCCGGTCCTCGGCTCCGCCTCGTCCTTCGCCGCTCTCTCTGTTCCCGGTCCTCGGCTCCGCCTCGTCCTTCGCCGCTCTCTCTGAGTTCCCGGTCCTCGGCTCCGCCTCGTCCAACGCCTCTTGATCTTGCGTTCCCGGTCCTCGGCTCCGCCTCGTCCTTCGCCTCTTGATCTTGCGTTCCCGGTCCTCGGCGGACACATGTGTCCGCCTCGTCCTTCGCCGCTCTCTCTCTGTTCCCGGTCCTCGGCTCCGCCTCGTCCTTCGCCGCTCTCTCTCTGTTCCCGGTCCTCGGCTCCGCCTCGTCCAACGCCTCTTGCACTCATGCTGCAACGCATCCGCAATGGCGTCGCTCCGCCGTCCGATTTGCGGACAGCTTGTCCGTGCCTTTTCCACACGCCCCTCCACAAGCGGCCCCTAATCCCCGAAAAACCGGGCCTTTTGCCCGTTCCATGCCAAGTTTTGCGGGGACAATGCCGCCTCGGCCTTGCGACTCGGCCATCCGTGCGATTACGTGCCCAGGCATTCGCGTGTCCCGGTCCCGAGCGTCTGGACAAGGTTTGGCGCCCTGAAACCACGTCTCGTGCCCATGGCGCCTTGCGCGTGGGGATGAAAGCAAAGGACGACGCATGGCAACGGCAGACATGAGCATGGAGCGCACCGTCAATCCGGTCGACCTGATGGAGCACATCGCCACGGGCAATGACTGGGCCTGCGAGCGCAGCGCCGAGGACGAGCTCACCCTGGTCGTTTCGGGCAGCTGGGCCGACTACCACGTGACGCTCAACTGGCGCGACGAGGTGGAGACCCTGCACATCGCCTGCGCGTTCGAGTTCAAGGTCTCGGATGCGCGTGTGGGCGAGGTCTACCGGCTGATCGCCATGATCAACGAGCAGCTCTGGCTCGGCCATTTCGACTTCTGGGAGCGCGAGGGGCTGGTGATGTTCCGCCATGGGCTGCTGCTCAACGGAACGGTGGCGACGGCCGGCCAGTGCGAGGCCCTGCTCCGCGCGGCGCTCGAGAGCTGCGAGCGCTATTATCAGGCATTCCAGTTCGTCGTCTGGGCCGGCAAGAGCGCGCGCGAGGCGCTCTCCAGCACCATGTTCGAGACCGAGGGCGAGGCATGACCCTGGCGCTGCCCGGGCCGCTGCTTCTGGTCGGCGCCGGCAAGATGGGCGGTGCGCTGCTCGCCGGCTGGCTGGAGCGGGGCCTCGATGCGCATCTCGTCAGGGTCCAGGACCCGGCGCCGCCCGACGAGATGCGCCGCCTTCTGGACCGCCATGCCATCGAGCATGCGCCGCGCATGGGCGAGGCCGATCTTGCCCCCGCCGTCATCGTGCTCGCCGTCAAGCCGCAGGTCATGGACGCGGTTCTGCCCACCATCGCGCCCCATGTGGGAGCGGGCACGCTCGTGCTCTCCATCGCCGCCGGGCGCACCATTGCATCGCTCGCGCGGCATCTGCCGGCCGGCACCGCGCTGATCCGCGCCATGCCCAACACGCCTGCCGCCATCGGCCGCGGCATCACCGTCGCCGTCGCCAATCCGCATGTGCGCGATGCGGACCGCAGCCTCGCGACCGCCCTGCTCGAAGCGGTGGGCTCGGTCGCCTGGGTGGAGGACGAGGCGCTGATGGACGCGGTGACCGCCGTCTCCGGCTCGGGGCCGGCCTATGTGTTCCTCCTCGCCGAATGTCTGGCCAAGGCGGGCGAGGAGGAACACATAGGCC
>JALUTE010000080.1 GCA_027058255.1 Methyloligella sp.
GCGCTGATAGCGGTCGAAGATGATGAGGTCGAAATCGTTGATCTTTTCCGAGAACAGCTCGCGGGTCGGAAAGGCGATCAGCGAGAGCTGGTGAATGGGCGTGCCGTCCTGCTTCTCCGGCGGGCGCAGAATGGTGAAATGCACCAGATCCACGGCGGCGTCGGACTTGAGCAGGTTGCGCCAGGTGCGCTCTCCGGCATGCGGCTCGCCCGAGACGAGAAGCACACGCAGATTCTCGCGCACGCCCTCCGCCTGGAGGACGACCCGGTTGTTCAACGTCGTGAGCTCGCCGGGCTCCGCCTCGAGCGCGATCTCGACAATGTTGGGGCCGGCATGGGGAAAGGGGAAGGGGATGCGCACCTCGCGCCCGATGGGGGCGCGCACGAGCTCCTCGGCCTTGCCCTCGCGGCGCACGCGCAGGAGCGCCACGCCGCCTGGCTTCTTGCGCCCATCCTCCATCACCTTGAGCGTGATGGCGAGCGTCGCGCCGACAATGCCATAGCGCGGCGCCTTCAGAACCTGGATCCGGCGGTCGAACTCGCCCTTGCGGCCCGTGAGCAGCGCATGCACCGGCGCATCGAAGCCGAGGCTCTTGGCGGATTTCGGCACGTCATGGATCTGCCCGTCGGTGATCAGGATCACGCCCGCCAGCCGGTCGGCCGGAATATTGGCAAGGCCCCGATTGAGATCGGCGAACAGATAGGTGCCCGACTTGCCGCCGCTTTGCGCGCTGGCGGATGTCAGCCAGCGCACCTGAAGGCCCGGAATGCGGGCGAGCCGGGCCTCGAGCGTGGCACGGATGGCCTTGGCGCGGGCCGCGCGTCCGTCGATGCCCTGACTGGCGCTTGCGTCCATCACCACGAGCACGATATTGGCGAGCGGGTCGCGCTCCTCCTGGCGGAAGGTCGGATTGGCGATGGCCGCGAGCAGAGCCGCCAGGGACAGGGCGCGAAGCAGGCCGCCGCGGCTGCGGCGCAACAGAAGGATGACGGCGAGAACGAGCGCCACCGCCGCCGCACTCCACAGGACCGTCTCGGGCACGAGCGGCGAGAACGCGATGGTCCAGCTCATGTCCGCTCACCCATGCTCTGCGGCTCCGTCCTCATTGCCCCAGCCGCTCCAGCAGCGCCGGCACATGGACCTGATCCGCCTTGTAATTGCCGGTGAGCGCATACATCACGATATTGACCCCCGTCCGGTAGGCGAGCTCGCGCTGCCCCTCGCCGCCCGGCACGACCGGATAGAGCGGGCGATTGCTCTCGTCCACGGCCCAGGCGGCGGCGAAATCATTGGCGGTGATCAGGATCGAGCTCACCCCGTCCGAGCGCCGGGCGCGCCGCACGCTCTCGCTTTCCGGCCCGCCCGAGGGCTGGGCCTCCACCCAGAGCGCGCCGCCGTCCCACCGGCCGGGAAAGGCATCGAGAAGGTAGAAGGATTTGGTGAGCACATGGCCCTCCGGCACGGGCTCGAGGCGCGGAATGTCGAGCTTGCCGATGAGGCGCTGCAAAGCCTCGCGCCCGGGGCCCGCGAGGCCCAGAGAGGACGGGAGGGCGCGGGCCGCGTCCTGGGTGTCGAAGATGATCATGCCGCCCTGCTTCATATAGGCGTCGATGCGGGCGAGGGTGCGCTCGTCGAGAGGGCGGGCGTCGGGGCGCACCGGCCAGTAGAGCAGGGGGAAGAAGGCGAGCTCGTCCCGCGTGACATCAACACCCATGGGATCGGCCGGCTCGACGGCGGTCCGCGCCGTGAGCACCGCGTTGAGTCCCTGCAGGCCGAGCCGGCTTTTCGCATCCGTGGCGGGATCGCCCGTGAGCACATAGGCGAAACGGGTCTTCAGCGCCGCCTTGAGGGCGAAGGCCGTGTCCACCTGCGTGCGTGCGCGCTCTCCCGCGCGCGCAGGCGTCGGGCCGAATGCGAGCGTCAGCGCCAGCGCCAGTGTCGCCGCACCGAGGCCGAGCCCGATCGCCAGCATGGCGGCACGGGAGCGTGTGGTGCGCAGCCGGCGGCCACCCGTCGCCCGGCCGAGGCCATGGAGCGCGCCCTGGAGCGCGAGCACGGCGAGGATGTCGACAAAGAGCAGGCCGAGCGCGCCCATGAGGAGTGCGGGCTTGAGCGGCTGCATCTTCTCCGTGTGGTAGGTGGTCTTGCGCATGGCGGCGGGCAGCGCGCCCAGGGCCTGCAGCCGGGTCTTGGGGCCGATGAGGTTGAGGGCGCGGGCGCGTCCGGGCGGGCCGTAGAAGCCGGGCGGCCGGGTCGGCCCCGGGCGCACGCGGTCGAGCTCCGCGGCCGGGATGGCCTGAGCCGTGACCGGCGGGTCCGTGAGGCGGCCGAAACCGTCGAGGCTTGCAAGCGGCGCAAGCACGGGCCCGCCCGTCTCCACCTCGTCCTCCTCGACGCCGGATGCATCGACTGCCTTGGCGCCTGCGCCCGCGGTCTTGGGCGCTCCGGCGCTGACATTGGAGAGGGCCACGATCCGCCGCAGCATGTCCACGAACAGGCCCGAGAGCGGCAGGTTGGACCAGTCGGAATTGGCGGTGACGTGAAAGAGCACCAGCCAGCCGTCGCCGCGCCGCGCCGCCGTGACCAGCGGGGTGCCGTCTGCAAGCCGCGCCCAGACCTCGCTCTCGGGCCTGAGCCGCGCGAGATCGGCGAGCACCTGCCGGCGCACGCTCACATCCTTCGGTATCTCCAGCCCTGCGAAGGGGCTCTTCTCGTCGAAGGCGCCGAGGGGCTGCGGGCTCGCCCAGGAGAAGGCGCCGCCGAGCGTCCTGCTGCCATAGCGCAGCGGCACGGGCAGAAGATCGTCGCCACCCTTCTCGAGCCTCGGGCCCGCAAAGCGCAGCAGAAGGCCCCCCTTCTTGACCCAGGCCTCGACCCGCTCACGCGAGCGGCCCACGAGCTTGCCGATATCCGCCAAAACCAGAACCGATACCGTGTGCCCGGAGCCGAGAAGGCTCTCCACCGCGAAGGCGACATTGCTCTGGCGCACGGCGCGCAGTTCCGCATAGGGGGCGAGGGCGCGCTCGATATAGTAGAGGGGCGCGAGCAGGGGCTGCGATTGCTCCGAGGCCGTGCCGGAGACGAGTCCCACCCGCTGCCAGCGTGCACGGGCATCCAGAAGATGCACGGCGCCGGCCGAACGCTCGCCGGCGATCTCGATCCGGGCGACCTGATTGCTGAGCTCCAGCGGCATGTCGAAGGGCGCGGTGGCGCGCCGCTCGCCTGCGGCGAACCCGAACACGGCCTCGCCCAGCCTCTGACCCTGGCGGCTCCAGGCGAAAACCCGACCCGAGCGCAGGCCTCCGCCCGGACGGACGACCTCCGCCTCCAGCTTGCCCGAGCGCCGGGCGGTGAGGCGCAGGCCGAGCGGCTCCTCGCCGGCCCCGCCCGTCACCACCGTGATGTCCGAGGCGAGCCTGGAAAGGGCGTCGGCGAACTTGGCGGCCTTGCCATGGTCGAGCCCGTCGCTCAGCCAGACGATGCTCGTCCCGTCCGCGTCTTCGAGCACGCGGGCCACACCGCCGAGCGCCGCGGTGCGATCGGGCGCGAAGGGGCGCGGCTCGAGGGCGTCGAGGATCTCGCGCGCCCTGGTCGGTGTGCGCAGGGTGGGAGCCGTCGCCTTGGGGGCAGGCGCCGTGGGCACCAGAAGAACCGGCCGGTGCTGCGCCTCGGCCTGACGGATGAGGGCACCGGCCATGGCGCGACGCGCCGTCCAGCCCGGCGCCGCGGACCAGCCATTGTCGATGATGATCACCACCGGCCCGGCGCCGCGGAGCCAGTTGCGCTCGGGATTGAGCACCGGCTCTGCGAGTGCGAGGATGAGCAGGGTGGCCGCAGCCATGCGCAGGGCGGTGAGCCACCAGGGGCTGCGCGCCGGCGTCTGCTCGCGGGTCTCCAACCCTTCGAGGAGCCGCGTCGGCGGAAAGGTGATCCGCTGCGGGCGCGGCGGCGTGGTGCGCAGCAGCCACCAGATGGCCGGAAGGCTGGCGAGCCCCAGGAGCAGCCAGGGGTTGAGGAAGCCGAGCGCGCCCAGCGTCATGGCGCCTCTCCCCTCTCTGGTTGACCCCTCTCCGATGGGCTCTGCAATTCGCGCTCGCCCTCTTTCTGGCGCGGGTGCGCAAAGCGCCAGTCGTCCAGAAGACCGGAAAGGCGTGTGTGCAGCGCCAGCAGGGCCTCCTCGGCGGGCCGGTCGGTGTGATGGACGAGGAAGGACCATTCGAGACGGCGGCAGCGATCGGCGAGCGCGCGCCGATGCGCCTCGAGCCGGCGCCGATAGGCTCCGCGCAGGCTCTCGACCCGGTTGGCGAGCATGCGCTCGCGGCCCTCGGGCGAGAGGAACTCGGCCCGCCCCTCATAGGGCAGCGTCTCCTCCGCCGGGTCCAGAATCTGCACGAGATGGCCGCGCACGCCTTGGGCCGCGATGGCCTCGATGCGCGCACCCATGGCCTCGATGGGCTCGAGGAAGTCGGAGAAGAGCACGCATTCGGAGTAGCGTGAGAGCACGGCCCTGGGCGGCAGGCTCTGGGCCGGCGCGGCCGCACCATGATGCTCCACCATCGCCTGGGCGAGGCGCTGGATCGCCTTGCGATGGCCGGTCGGCGGCATGAGGCCGAGAAGGCCGATGCGCTCGCCGCCGCGCACCAGGAGCTCACCGAGGGCGAACATGAGAACGAGCGCCCGGGTGCGCTTGGGGACCGGCGCGAGCCGGCTCTGGAAGTCCATGGAGGTGGAGAGGTCCGGCCAGAGCCAGACCGTGTGCGCCGCCTCCCATTCGCGCTCGCGCACGAAGAGATGGTCCGAGCCCGCCGAGCGGCGCCAGTCCACCTGGGAGGCGGTATCGGAATCCTGGAAATGACGGAACTGCCAGAAGGTCTCGCCGGGGCCGGCGCGCCGGCGCCCATGGATGCCATGCGCGACGGTGGCTGCCACCCGCCGCGCCTCGACGAGAAGCTCGGGCAGCGCGCTCGCCAGGGCATGCGCCTCGTTCTCGAGACGAAGCACATGGCTCTCGGCGGATGTTGCGAGGCGCGGTCCGGCCACGGTCTCGTCTCACTCCAAGGGCGATGTGAGCCGGGCGATCACATCGGATATGCGGGTGCCTTCGGCACGGGCGGCGAAGCTCAGCGCCATGCGGTGCTTGAGCACCGGCTCGGCGAGCGCGATCACATCGTCCACCGAGGGGGCGAGGCGGCCGTCGATGAGGGCGCGGGCGCGCACCGCCAGCATCAGGGCCTGGCTCGCGCGCGGCCCAGGCCCCCAGGCGATGTCGTGGTCCGTGGCCTCGCCCGCGCCGGTGCCGGGCCGGGCCGAGCGCACCAGCTTCAAGATGGCATCCACCACCTGCTCGCCGACCGGGATACGGCGCACCAGCCTTTGGGTCGCCATCAGGTCCTGGGCCGTGAAGACGGGCGAGAGGCGATGCTCCTCCAGCCCCGTGGTCGCGAACAGCATGCGCCGCTCGGCCACCTCGTCCGGATAGGTGATGTCGATCTGCAGAAGGAAGCGGTCGAGCTGCGCCTCGGGCAGGGGATAGGTGCCTTCCTGCTCGAGCGGATTCTGGGTGGCGAAGACGTGGAAGGGGGTCGGCACGTCGTGCCGGGTCCCCGCCACGGTCACATGGTGCTCCTGCATGGCCTGCAAGAGCGCCGACTGGGTCTTCGGGCTCGCCCTGTTGATCTCGTCCGCCATCAGGAACTGGGTGAAGACCGGCCCCTTGATGAAGCGGAAGGACCGCTTGCCGCCGGGGCCCTCCTCCAGCACCTCGGAGCCGATGATGTCCGCCGGCATGAGGTCGGGGGTGAACTGGATGCGCTTGGCATCGAGGCCGAGAAGCGTGCCCAGCGTCTCCACCAGGCGGGTCTTGGCGAGGCCCGGAACGCCGATGAGCAGCGCATGGCCGCCCGAGAGCAGGGTGATGAGGGTGTTCTCGATCACGCGCTCCTGGCCGAAGATCACGTCCCTGGTGGCCTCGCGCACGCGGGCCATCTTCTGCGCCGCATCCTCGATGCGCGCGACGATGTCGTCGTCCGTCTCTGTCAATGTGGTCATGGGTCGAATATAGAGCCCCTTTGGGTTGAGCGAAACAGTCTCGCGCGCAATTGGGTCACAATCGTGTTTGAGCGTTACCGCCTGCCACGCTTGCCTGCGCGGGGGTGCTGGAGCACTCAGCCATTGCATTCGGGGGCGTTCGGAGAGATACCGGAGCCATGCAGGATGCGAAGGCGCGCAAGATGACGATGATGGATGCCGGCGCGCTGCGGCGCCGGGCGTCCCGCGTGCTCGCGCCCTGCCCGTCCTCGCGGGTTTTCGATCCGAACGCCGAGCCGGCGCGGGGAGACCATGATCTCAACCCCGGAAGCGACATGCTCGCGCTGGCAGGCGATGCGCCGCGCCCTGCGGCCGTGCTCGTGCCGATCATCGCCCGCGAGGCGCAGGAGGGGACCCGCGACGCGTGTGAGGGGCATGGCCGCGGGCTCACCGTGCTGTTCACCCTGCGCACGCAGCATCTTGCAGCCCATGCGGGACAGATCGCCTTTCCGGGTGGTAAGGTCGAGCCGGGCGATGCCTCGCCCCTCGAGGCGGCCCTGCGCGAGGCCAGGGAGGAGGTGGGCCTCGCACCCGAGCGGGTGGAGATCCTCGGCTATCTCGACTGCTATCAGACGGCGACCGGCTTTCGCATCGTGCCCGTGGTCGGGCTGATTGCGCCGCCCCTTGCTCTCACGCTGGATGAGCGCGAGGTGGCGGAGGTCTTCGAGGTGCCGCTTGCCCATTTTCTCGATCCCCGCAACCACCGAAGGCATGCGGTCCATTGGAAGGGCGCGCTCCGGCGCTATTACGCCATGCCCTATGGCGATCGCTACATCTGGGGGGCGACCGCCGGCATGCTCAGAAACCTCTATGAAAGGCTCGTCGCATCATGTTGAGGATCGCCCTCATCGACCTTCTGCTCTTCCTTCTGCCGTTCGTTCTCTACGCGGCCTGGGTGTGGCTGTCGCGGCGTGGCTCGGGCCGAAGGGGCGGCATTTTCGACGACGCGCCCATCCATTGGCTTCTGATCGCGGGCGCGCTTCTCGTCATCGGCGCCCTCGCCTATTTCATCTCCTTCTCCGGCGCGCCGCCGGGCGGGGTGTACGAGCCGCCGAAATTCGAAGGTGGCAAGATCAAGCCCGGCCATATCGAGCCCGGGAAGACCGGTTAGCGGGGGCACCATGGCAACCGCGCGCGATTCCGAGAAGGCGGCGTCCGGCGCGCCCCCCCGCATCGGGCCCGAGGCCGAATGGCTGCATCGGCGCGAGACGCAGGCGGTGTTCGCGGCGCTTCGGATGGGCGGCTTCGAGGCGCGCGCAGTGGGCGGTGCCGTGCGCAACGCCCTTCTGGGCCGTCCCGTGACCGATGTGGACATCGCCACCACGGCCACGCCCGACGCGGTGATGGCCCTGGCCGAGCAGGCGGGACTCAAGGCCGTGCCGACGGGGCTCGATCACGGCACGGTCACGGTCGTTGCCGATCACACCGCTTATGAGGTCACCACACTGCGCCGGGATGTGGAGACCTTCGGGCGCCATGCCCGCGTCGCCTTCACGACCGACTGGGTGGCCGATGCCGAGCGGCGCGACTTCACCATGAACGCGCTCTATTGCGATGCGGATGGCACGCTGTTCGATCCCCTCGGCGGCTATGGCGACCTGATGGCGGGGCGCGTGCGCTTCATCGGCGATGCGGCCATGCGCATTCGCGAGGACTATCTGCGGATCCTGCGCTTCTTTCGCCTGCATGGCGAATATGGGCGCGGCGCACCCGACGCGGAGGGGCTCGCGGCCTGCGTGCGCGAGCGGGCTGGCCTTGCGGGCCTGTCGCGCGAGCGGGTGGGGGCGGAGATCAAGCGCCTCATGCTGGCGCGCGGCGCGGACGGGGCGGTGCGGGCCATGTTCGAGCACGGCCTTCTGGTTCTCGTCCTCGCAAGCGCGGTGCGCGTGAGCGTCTTTGCCCGCCTCACCGCGATCGAGGCGGCGCTTGCCCGCCCGCCCGATGCCATGCTGCGCCTTGGCGCGCTGGCCGTGCATGTGCGCGAGGATGGCGGCCGCCTCGCCCGCCGCCTCAGGCTCTCGCGCCGAGAGCGGGGCCGGCTGGAGATGCTGGGCGAGGCCCGCCCAAGGCTTGGGGCGCACATGCCGGAGCAGGCGGCGCGGGCCGCGCTCTATCACCTGGGCCGGGAGAGCTTCGAGGCACGGGTGCTGCTCGCCTGGGCGCGGTCCGGGGCGGGCGCGCAGGATACGGCATGGCGCAGCCTGCTGGGGCTGCCCGCGCGCTGGCAGGCGCCCGCCTTTCCCGTCACCGGCGGCGATCTCGTGGCGCTCGGCGCCTCGCCCGGCCCGGCCATTGGCGAGGTCATGCGCCGGCTCGAGGCCGAGTGGGTCGCCGGAGACTTCGCCGAGAGCCGGGAGGGGCTGCTCGCGCGGGCCAGGGCGTCGATTGAGGCGGCCCGCGAGCAAGACGGCGAGAACGGGGCGCGCGCGGGAGGCGAGCTGAAATGATGGTCCGAGGCCGACCCGCGGGCTCGGGCACCCTTGCCGACGCTCAGGGCCGCATGGCACCGCCGGCATTCATGGCGTCCGCCCAGATGAGGAGGCCGAACACGAGCGTGTTCGCCACCAGCCACAGCCCGACGATCCAGTAGACGCGCTCTTGCATGCGGCGGGCCTTGGCGCCATAGGCGCCCGAGCCAATGCCACGCATCAGCCGCATTGCCATCTTGACATTTCGCAGGACGAAGGGGCCATGCGCGATGGGCGGGTTGGCCTCCTGCTCCGCCATGAGCTGGCGCCCGCCCCGGCTCTTTCGGATACTTCCATGATACCAGGCGGACAGAGCGATCAGGGGCAGGACCAGGACCGCCAGGGCGAACACGAGATAGAGCGTGCGAGCCGTCGGATCGGCGAGCCATTCGGCGACTGTCCGGGCCATGGCAGACCCCCCGTAGCTTTGCCCCCGCTGGCGCGGGCCATGGCGGCTCCCGATGCTCGAGCCCTTATGCCGCGCCGGTCTGCAGCGCCAGCTTCTTCTGGCGCCGGCGCTGCACCGAGGAGGGAATGCGCATGGCCTCGCGAAATATCGCGACCGTGCGCCGGGCGATGTCGATGCCCTCGGCCCGAAGGCGCGCGACGATCTTGTCGTCGGAGAGCACATTGTCCACGGTCTCGGCCTCGATGAGCTGGCGGATGCGATGGCGCACCGCCTCGGAGGAATGCGCCTCGCCGGCGCCCGAGGAGGCAATGGCCGAGGTGAAGAAATATTTGAGCTCGAAAATGCCGCGCGCGGTGGCCATGTATTTGTTGGACGTGACGCGGCTTACCGTCGATTCGTGCATGCCGATGGCATCGGCGACGGTGCGCAGATTGAGCGGGCGCAGATATTGCACGCCGTGGGTGAGGAAGGCGTCCTGCTGGCGGACGATCTCCTCCGCCACCTTGAGAATGGTGCGCGCCCGCTGGTCGAGGCTTTTCACGAGCCAGCTTGCCGTCTGCAGGCAGTCGGAGAGATAGCCCTTGTCCTTCGGGTTCGTGGCGGTCTTGGCGACGGTCGTGTAGTAGCTGCGGTTGACCAGCACCTTGGGCAGGGTCTCGGCATTGAGCTCGATGTGCCAGCTCCCGTCCGCGCGGGCGCGCACGATGACGTCGGGCACCACCGGCTGCACCGTGACGGAGCCGAATTTGAGCCCCGGCTTGGGGTTGAGCCGCTTGATCTCGGCGATCATGTCGGCAAGGTCCTCGGCGCTGGCGCCGCAGGCCTTCCTCAGGGCCGCCATGTCGTGGGCCGCGAGAAGGTGCAGATTGTCCAGCAAGGCGGCGATGGCCGGGTCGAAGCGGTTCTGCTCCTTGAGCTGAAGGGCGAGGCATTCGCCGAGGTCCCGGGCGAACACGCCCGCCGGATCGAAGGTCTGGAGCGTGGCGAGGGTGTCCTCCACCAGGGCCAGATCCGCGCCGAGGCGCTCGGCAAGGCCGGCAAGATCGCCCGTCAGATAGCCGGCCTCGTCCACCATGTCGATGAGATGCACGCCGATCATGCGCCGCACGGGATCGCCGATGGCGAGGTGAAGCTGGTCGGTCAGATGATCGCGCAGGGTGCGCTCCTCGCTCACATAGGCTTCAAGGTCGGGCGCGCCCTCGCCCCCCATGCCGGCGCCGGCGCGCACCGACGACCAGTCGAGGCCGGTCTGCGGACCCATGTCCGCGCCGCTCACGCCATTGGCGCCGAGGTCGCCGGGTCCGGAATCGGGAAACACATTGTCGTAATCGGTATCGAGAATCTGGGCCGGGTCGCCGGCCGCCTGTCCACTCTCCAGCCAGGTGTCGGTCCGGGTGGCATCCTCCACCTCGAGCGCATCCACCGTCGCCGGTGCCTCGCCCGCCTCCGCGGCGATGGCCGCTCCCACGGGCTCCTCGCCCTCGGCGCGCTCCAGCAGCGGGTTGCGCTCCAGCTCCTCCTCCACGAAGGCGGAGAGCTCCAGATTCGACAATTGCAACAGCTTGATCGCCTGCTGCAATTGCGGCGTCATCACCAGCGACTGGCTCTGCCGGAGCTCCATTTTCGTCGAGAGCGCCATGGGCGTTGCCACCTCCCTCAACCCAAACTCGCAGTCCGCCTCATGGTGAGGGGTCCTGGTTAAGGAACATGTCTCCGAGATAGACTCGCTGCACCTCCTTGTTCTCTATGATTTCCCAAGGCTTACCCTGTGTCAGAACCTGACCGTCATAGATGATGTAGGCGCGGTCGATGAGCTCCAGCGTCTCGCGGACATTGTGGTCGGTAATCAGCACGCCGATGCCGCGCTCCTTGAGATGGCGCACCAGGGCGCGAATGTCGCCGATGGCAATGGGGTCGATGCCGGCGAAGGGCTCGTCGAGCAGGATGTAGCTCGGCCGGCTGGCGAGCGCCCGGGCGATCTCGCAGCGCCGCCGCTCTCCCCCCGAGAGCGCGATCGAGGGGGTCTTGCGCAACCGCTCGATGCCAAACTCCTCCAGAAGGCTGTCGAGCTGCTCGCGCCGCGCCTTGCGGTCGGGCTCGACGAGCTCCAGCACGGCGAGGATGTTCTGCTCCACGGTGAGCCCGCGAAAGATCGAGGCCTCCTGCGGCAGATAGCCGATGCCGAGCCGCGCGCGGCGATACATGGGCAGGCGGGTGACGTCGAACCCGTCGATGAGGATCTGCCCCTCATCCGCCGGGATGAGGCCGGTGATCATGTAGAAGACGGTGGTCTTTCCCGCCCCGTTGGGTCCCAGGAGGCCCACCGCCTCGCCGCGCCCGACATCGAGGCTGACGCCACGCACCACGGGCCGGCGCTTGAAGCTCTTGACGACGTGCTGGACGGTGAGCCAGCCCTCGCCGACACGCGGCGGCGTGTGCGGGTCGCGGGCGGCCTCGTCGATGGGCGCGAGGGCATGGCCGTTCTGCGCCTGCGGGCCGGCGTCGCCATCAGCCGGCGCACGCGTCTCGGCGGGCGGGAGGGCCTTGCGCCGCCCGCGCGATGCGATGGATCGAAAACTGTCGAACACGCCCAAATCGCTCTTCCTCGGCCGCCATCCATCCGGCCCGGTCGCCGAACCCTATTGGCTCGCCGCATCCTCGCTGAGGACCGGGCTCGAGCTCACCCCCGTTTGCCGGCGCGGCTCCACATCCACGCGCCAGGCCGCGCCATCCCCGGCGCCACCGGTGCCATGCGCAGTGCCACTGCCCGCGGCGGCGGTGCCGTCCCGTCGGCTCCTGCCGGTGCCCCGGCTTGCCTTGCCGCCCTTGCCCGCTTTTGCGCCCTTGCGTGCCTTCTCCTTGCGCGGGCGAGGCTTGACGAGCATGCGCACCCGCCGCTTGCTCATCTCGAAACGGGTCCGGCCGGTGGCGAGGTCGATCACCACCTTCTCGGCCTTTATCACATCGCCATTTTGCGACAAGATCACATTGCCGCCAATGGTGACCGTCTGGCCGGCGACGTCGAATATGGCCCAGTCGCTGGTTGCCGAGCGCTTGTCCTTGGACGTGATCAGCACCTTGCCGCGCGCATCGATCCGACGGATCTGCGAGCTGCCGGCCGCGCCGGCCTCGGGCTTGCGCGCCGCCTGGCCCGAGCCGCCCGCGCCGGCGGACCCCGTATAGGTGACCAGCATCTCCTTGGCCCGCAGGGTGAATGCTCCCTGAACGGCTTTCACATTGCCGCGAAAGAGGGCGGTTTTCTTGACGTCGTCCACCTCGAGGCTGTCGGCCTCGATGTCGATGGGCGCGTCGGGATTGGTGGAAAAGCCGCCGAGCTGGTCTTTCAGCGACGTCTGGGCGAAGGCAGGGGGGACGGGCGCGAGCGCAACGAGCACCAGGGCGATCGCCGCGACGAGGCAGGAGGTGGCGCGCCGTGCAAGCGCCGGCGCGCACATGCCTCTGCCTCTCCCCTGGCCCTTATCTGCGCACATGTCGCGTTTCTGCCTCATTGTCGTCCTCGCAGCATGGGTGGGCTCTGCGCCCGTTCGCCGCTCCGGTCGCCCCGCCCGCTTCGCCCGGGGGAGCCGGGGCGCTTCCTGATCCGCACCCGAACCGCCCCTGTAAAGAGGACCCGTTTCTCTTTCGACCATAACACCATTTGCTGCGCTTGAACCCTGCCGTTCAACATATCGACCCGGACGGGCTCTTTCGAGACCACCTTCTGTGCGTCGAGGAAGAGCCGCGCACTGGAGAGGTACGCCTTCAGCCCATTGCTCGTCACAGCCCGGATCGTCCCGGAGAGGTCGAGCGTCTTGTCCTTCACATTGTAGAGCCCCTGATCCGCGGTGAGCCGTGAGGGCGTCCTGTCCGCCGGCTGTGTGAGGCGTGCGTCGATGCCGAACAGCCGGATGAGGTCCGGGGCGGTCGGGTCGTGCCGGGACTTGCGTGCCGTGATCCGGAAGCGCCCGTTCTGGTCGGTGATCCCGGTCATCTCGGGGCGGACCATCTCGAGATGCTTGCCGAGTGTGCGCACCGCTTCGACACGCACGGAGACCCCGTTCGCGGAATAGTCGAGGTCGAGGCTGACGAAATAGAGCCCGGCGATGGCGACCGCGATGAGTGGAAGGGCGATGCGCAGGGTGCGAACGAGCAGGCTGTGAAGGCGCGCCCGGCGGATCGCCTTGCTGCGGTCGATGCCCGTCTTGAGGGACGAGAACCGAGCGGGCTGCTCGGCGGGCGCGCTGCTCGCCTGAATGGTCATTGCGATGGCGGTTCCGTTCCTTACGCGCGGGCGCGTTGGCACTGATCGAGGAGATGGGGCCCGTTCGCCCGCTCTCGGCGGTGCCTCGGGGAGCCTCGATGGCACCATAGCGCAAAACTGGGACACAATGGGACCGCTGGCAAGCCGCCCCGCGCGCCACCGGGCACATCGCACGGAGCGTCGTGTCGGGCCTCGCGCCCAGAGCCGGCGGTACGGGCAAACCCGCGCGTTGCGCCTCATGCCAGCCCCGGCAAAGGCGAGCCCCGCGCAATCAGTCCGGTGATCCGGCGCGCACTCAGTGCGAAAAAATGTCCTCGCCCGACCAGCCGGCGAGGTCGAGCCGCGCCCGCGTCGGCAGGAAATCGAAACAGGCCCGGGCAAGCTCGGTCCGGCCCTCGCGGGCGAGGCGCGCGTCGAGCTGATCCTTCAGCGCGTGCAGATAAAGCACGTCCGAGGCGGCATAGCTCTGCTGTGCGTCGCTCAGCTCCGGCGCGCCCCAGTCCGAGCTCTGGCTCTGCTTGGAGAGGTCGTGGCCGAGCAGCTCCTTCACGAGATCCTTGAGGCCATGCTTGTCGGTATAGGTGCGCGTGAGCTTGGATGCGATCTTGGTGCAGTAGCAGGGCGTGGCCATCACCCCCAGATGATGAAACAGCGTGGCGAGATCGAACCGGGCATAGTGGAAAATCTTCACAAGGCCCGGGTCGGCGAGCACGGATTTGAGGCGGGGCGCGTCGTAGCGGGGCTCGGGGAACTGGACGAGATGCGCCGTCCCATTGCCGGCCGAGAGCTGCACCAGGCAGAGGCGGTCGCGAAAAGGATTGAGCCCGAGAGTCTCGGTGTCGACCGCGAGCGCCCCCTCGAATGTGAGGCCCTCCGGCAGGTCGAAGCGGTGAAGGTGGACGGTCATGGCGGGCCGTGATTGCGGTTGGTCGGGACACAAGTGCGGCGCAGTGCCCATGCTGTCAAGTCGCAATCGTCCCGCCCGGCCGCGCTTTTTCGGATGGGAGCGCCTGTGGCGGCAGAGCCCGTTGCTCCTTGATCGCGTCCTGCAACCCCCTATCATGGCGGGAGCGCTCCGGAGCAGGGGCGGCGCAAAGAGCGCGGACGCCGCCATGGGATGGGCGGCGCAAGGGGCGCATGGGGCGCGAGGGGCTGACGGGGCGAGAGGCGAGCGAGAGCGATGCGGTTTGGTTTCAGACGGCGCCGGCGCGACAAGGCTGCGGGCGAGCGGCGGGGCGGGCGCGATGCGATGGCCGAGGAGATCGCCGCGATTCGCTCGCGGCTCGATGGGCGCTCGATCGTGCTCGTCGGCCTCATGGGGGCCGGCAAGACCTCGATCGGCCGGCGACTGGCTGCCCGCCTCGATCTTCCCTTCACCGATGCGGATCGCGAGATCGAGGAAGCCGCCGGCAAGACGGTCGCGGAAATCTTCGCCGATCATGGCGAGGACTATTTCCGGGCCGGGGAGCGCAAGGTCATTGCCCGCCTCCTCGGCAACGGTCCGCAGGTGCTTGCCACGGGCGGCGGGGCCTTCATGAACGCCGAGACGCGCGGCGCCATCGCCGAGCGGGGCGTCTCGGTCTGGCTGAAGGCCGATCTCGAGGTTCTGCTCGAGCGGGTGCTCCGGCGCAACACGCGCCCGCTCCTGCGCCAAGGCGATCCGCGCGCCACCATGGAGCGCCTCGTGAAGGAGCGCTATCCGGTCTACGAGAGGGCCGATGTGACGGTGGAAAGCCGCGATGTCCCGCACGAGGTGGTCGTCGGCGAGATCATCAGGGCGCTGGCCGAGACGCCGGTTCTGGATGCGGGCTCCGGGGCCTGCTAAGAGGGGCCTGACGGTTGTCCGATGGCGTCGACGCAGGCGCTCTCCTGCTTGCGGGATTTTGCGGGCCATCCCATCTCTCGCATGTCCGTCTGCGGCGGCCATCGCTCGCCCGCACACGCACGAACGGAAGAGGAGTCCATGGCAGTGGATGCAGATCGGGCCGAGGCCCGTGCCGCCCCGGAGAGCGGGAGCGGCGGCGCAGCCCGGCGCGTTCCGGTGGCGCTCGGTGCGCGCAGCTATGACATCGTGATCGGGCCGGGCCTGCTCGCGCAGGCGGGCGAGCGGATTGCGGCGGCGGCTCCCGGGGCCAAATGCGCGATCGTCACCGACGAGACGGTCGCCGGCCATCACCTGCCCGCCCTCGAGAGCAGCCTGGCGGCGACGGGCCTTCACGCGGGCACCATCGTCCTGCCGCCCGGCGAGGCGACGAAATCCTTCTCCGAGCTTGCGCGCCTGTCGGAGGCCCTGCTCGAGCTTGCCATTGAGCGCGGCGATCTGGTGGTGGCGTTCGGCGGCGGCGTGATCGGCGATCTTGCCGGTTTCGCGGCCTCGATCCTGCGCCGCGGCGTGCGCGTCGTTCAGATTCCGACCACGCTTCTGGCGCAGGTGGACTCGTCGGTCGGCGGCAAGACCGGCATCAACACGCCCCAGGGCAAGAACCTCATCGGCACCTTCCACCAGCCCTCGCTCGTCCTGGCCGATCTCGACGTGCTCAAGACCCTGGACCCGCGCCAGTTCCGGGCCGGCTATGCGGAAATCGTCAAATATGGCCTCATTCGCGACGCCCGCTTCTTCGACTGGCTCGAGCGCCACGCGGGGGACATCTTCGCCCTGAGCCCGGACGCCCTTGGCGAGGCGGTGGAGCGAAGCTGCAAGGCCAAGGCCGAGATCGTGGCGATGGATGAGCGCGAGTCCGGCATGCGCGCCCTTCTCAATCTCGGCCACACCTTCGGCCATGCCCTGGAGGGCTGGTCCGGCTATTCGGACCGTCTCCTGCACGGCGAGGCCGTCGCCATCGGCATGTGCCTCGCCTTCGAGCTCTCGGTGGAGCTCGGCCTGTGTGGGGCCGATGCGCTGGAGCGCGTGCGCGGCCACCTTACAGCCGTCGGCCTGCCGACCCGCATCGAAGACATCGCCGGCGAGGCGCGCCCCGATGCACAGCGGCTGCTTGCCTATATGGCCCAGGACAAGAAGGTCGCGGGCGGCACGCTGGCGCTGGTGCTCGCGCGCGGCATCGGCGAGGCGTTCATAACCCGGGATGTCGCGGCGGACCGGCTCGCCCGCTTCCTCGCCGCGCGGCTCCGCCATGACTCATGAGCGCCGCGAGAGGTTTCGATGACGCTTGAGCTTGCACTCATCCTTGCGGGGATCTTCGTTCTGCTCGCCCTCTCCGCCTTTTTCTCGGGCTCGGAGACGGCGCTGACCGCCGCATCCAGGGCCCGCATCCACAGACTGGAAGAGCAGGGCGATGCGCGCGCACGCCTCGTGGGGCGGCTCATCGCCGAGCCCGAGCGTCTTCTCGGCGCCATCCTCCTTGGCAACAATCTCGTGAACATTCTCGCCTCGGCGCTGGCGACGAGCCTTTTCCTCGGCCTGTTCGGCCAGGCCGGCGTCGCCTATGCCACCATCGCCATGACAGCCCTCGTGGTCGTCTTCGCCGAGGTGCTGCCCAAGACCTATGCCATCACGGCTCCGGACCGCACCGCCCTTGCCGTCGCGCCGGTCATTCGCTGGTTCGTGCGCCTGTTCGCGCCCGTCGCCGGGGCCGTCCAGTACCTCGTGCGCGCCATGCTGCGGGCGGCCGGCCTCGAGGGCGGGGCCGCGCGCGATGCGCGGGCCGCGGAGGAGGAGATCCGCGGCGCCATCGCTCTGCATCACCGCGCGGGGGCGGTGGAGCGCACGGACCGCGACATGCTCGGCGGCATCCTCGATCTCAAGGAGCTCGAGGTGGTGGATGTCATGGTGCATCGCACCCAGATGCAGACCCTGAATGCCGATCTTGAGCCCGAGGCGCTGGTGGAGCAGGCGCTGAAGAGCCCCTATACGCGCTTGCCCGTCTGGAGCGGCGAGCCGGAGAACATTATCGGCATTCTGCATGCCAAGGACCTGCTGCGGGCCTTGAACGATCTCGACTGGGACGTCTCGAAGCTCGACGTGCGCGCCCTTTGCCTCGAGCCCTGGTACGTGCCCGACACCACCAGCCTGCAGGATCAGCTCGGCGCCTTTCTCAAGCGCAAGGCCCATTTCGCCCTCGTCGTCGACGAATATGGCGAGGTGATGGGGCTGGTGACGCTGGAGGACATCCTGGAGGAGATCGTCGGGCAGATCGCGGATGAGCACGACATCCCCGATGCCCGCATCCGCCCCCAGCCCGACGGGAGCGTCAATGTGGACGGCACGGTGCCCATTCGCGACATCAACCGGCAGATGAACTGGAACCTGCCGGAGGATGAGGCGACGACCATTGCGGGGCTCGTCATTCACGAGGCCCAGGCCATACCCGATCCGGGCCAGGCCTTCCAGTTCCACGGCTTTCGCTTCGAGATTCTGCGCAAGACGCGCAACAAGATCACGGCGCTTCGCATCGAGCCCGCACCGCGTGGCCGCGAGAGCTGAGCGACGGCGGGCGAGGCGGCGTGCAACGATTGGAAAGGCGCGGGGCGATGCCTATATGTCGTCAGGCGCCCGCGCGTCGATGGCGAGGGCGTGAATGGGGCCGGCGAGCTCGGCCGCCAGGGCCTCGTTCACCAGCCGGTGACGCTCGAGACGCGAGAGGCCCCTGAAGCGCTCCGAGACGATGCGCACGCGGAAATGGCTCTCGCCGCTGCCCGGCGAGCCGGCATGACCGTGATGGAGGTGGGACTCGTTGATGACCTCGATCTCGGCCGGGCCGAAGGCATCTTCGAGCCGCCTGCGGATTGTCGCATCGACGGACATTCGTCATATCCCTTAATCAAACGGAAAACGGCTGCCCATAGGCTCCGGGCCAAGGCGCTCAGGCCCGCTTAATCCACGGCCCGGGGCTTGTCAATTCGGCCGACTTGTTCCCGCCCGAGAGAGACCGCATAATCGTGACGCCATGAAACTTGATTCCGAGTTCTTCGACAGTATCAGGATCAAGCCCGACGACAAGCGCGCCCGCGCCAAGCAGCACCCCGGTTGTCAGTGGCGCGGTTGCCGGGAGGCGGGTCTCTATCGCGCGCCCAAGGGGCGTGGCCGGGAGGGGGAGTATTTCCACCTTTGCCTGGATCACGTGCGCCAATACAACAAGTCCTACAACTACTTCAATGGCATGACGGACGAGGAGATCGTCGATTTCCAGGAGTCCGCCCTCACGGGCCACCGGCCCACCTGGGACATGGGGGTGAATGCCTGGGCGCGTGGCAAGGACGGCGGCGCCGGACGCAGCCGGGGCGACGAGGCCGGCGGGACGGCGGGTAGTGCGCCGCCGGGCTCGGCCGCCCCTGGAGGGTTCCGCCATGGGTTTGCGGCTGAGGACCCGCACGGGCTCTTCTCCCGCGCCGGCGGGTCCGGGGAGCGCGCGCCGCAAGGGCCGCGCCGGCCCATTCGCAAGCTGGAGCGCCGGTGTCTGCGTGCCCTCAATCTGGACGACCATGCAAGCGCAGAGGAGATCAAGCTGCGCTACAAGGAGCTGGTCAAGCGCCACCATCCGGACACCAGCGGTGGGCAGGGCTCGGAGGACAAGTTGCGCGAAGTCATCCAAGCCTATAAATACCTCAAGGAGGTAGGGCTCGCTTGAGCCTGCCAGGCGTGAAGCTCCGCATCAGTGCCAGTGGGAGCGACATGCGCCCTCGCGGGTGGCGTGGTGCCGCCCGTGCGACATGAGGAACCGGCGATGCCCGCCAATGTCTCCGGCCAGATCGGCGGGGAGCGGGCGTGGTGCCGCCGGTCGCGACAGATCCTGACATCGGGTCCCGATCATGAGCCTCGACAGACAAGACGGTGTGCCCGGCACGCCGGACATGACCGTATCCGTGCGCCAGCTCTTCGGCATCGATACCGATCTGGAGGTGCCCGCCTATGCGACCGCCGACGAGCACGTGCCGGAGCTCGACCCGGATTATCTCTTCAACCGTGAGACGACCCTCGCGATCCTCGCCGGCTTCGCGCACAACCGGCGGGTGATGATCCAGGGCTATCACGGCACCGGCAAGTCCACCCATATCGAGCAGGTCGCGGCCCGGCTCAACTGGCCCTGCATCCGCATCAATCTCGACAGCCATGTGAGCCGCATCGATCTCGTCGGCAAGGATGCGATCGTCATTCGCGACGGCCAGCAGGTGACCGAGTTCCGCGAGGGCATTCTCCCCTACGCCTTGCAGACCAACACGGCGCTGGTGTTCGACGAGTATGATGCCGGCCGCCCGGACGTGATGTTCGTCATTCAGCGCGTGCTCGAGGTCTCCGGGCGCCTCACGCTGCTCGACCAGTCCAAGGTGATCCGTCCGCATCCGGCCTTCCGCCTGTTCGCGACCACCAACACCATCGGGCTCGGCGACACCTCCGGGCTCTATCACGGCACGCAGCAGATCAATCAGGGCCAGATGGACCGCTGGTCCATCGTTGCGACCCTCAACTATCTGCCCCATGACGACGAGGTGCGGATCGTGCTCGCCAAGGTCAAGTCGTTCAACTCCAAGAAGGGGCAGGAGACCATATCGAGCATGGTCAGGGTTGCGGACCTCACCCGCAGCGCCTTCATGAACGGCGATCTCTCGACCGTGATGAGCCCGCGCACGGTCATCACCTGGGCCGAGAATGCGGAGATCTTCAAGGATATCGGTTTCGCGTTCCAGCTCTCCTTCCTCAACAAGTGCGACGAGCTCGAGCGCCCGCTGGTGGCCGAGTTCTACCAGCGCTGTTTCGGCGAGGAGCTGCCCGAGTCGGCCGCCAATGTCGCGCTGAGCTGAGACCCATGGCCCCCTCCCGCACCATGGCGAAGCAGGCCGCACCGGAGGCGCCGAACGAGCCCTTCAAGCGCGCGCTCGCCCAGGCGGCGCGGGCCATCGCCGGCGATGGCGCCTTGCAGGTCACCTACACCACGGGGCTTGCCGCCCTCGAGGGCTCGGTCATGCAACTGCCCGAGCCCTCGCGCCGCCCCGATGCCCGCGAGATCGCGGTGCTGCGGGGCCATGCCGATTCCCTCGCGCTCACCCGGGCCTGCCACAGCCCTGCGGTCCATCGGGCCGTGGCGCCCGCCGGCGGGCTGGCGCGGGCGGTGTTCGAGGCCGGCGAGCTCGCCCGCATCGAGGCCCTCGGCGCGCGGCGCATGTCCGGCATGGCGGACAATCTGGATGCCAAGACCCGCAGCCGCTTCGGGCATGGCCGCTATGCCACCGTCGCGAGCCCCGAAGAGGCACCGCTGGAGGATGCGCTGGCGCTCATCATGCGCGAGCGCCTGACAGGCATGCCGCCGCCGGAGGAAGCGCTCGGGCTTGTCGAGGCCTGGCGGTCCTGGATCGAGGAGCGTGCCGGAAGCCTGCTCGACCGCATGGGCGCGCTTGTGGAGGACCAGAAGGCGTTCGCCCTCCTCTTGCGCGACATGTTGCAGGCCTTCGAGCTCGCCGACGAGCCCGCGGAGGGCGAGCGGGACAGCGCGGACGGCGAGCCCGACCCGGAGAGCGGCGAGGCGGATGGCGAGGGCCGCGAGGAGGAGGATGGCGAGAGCGCGCCCGAGGCGCCGCAAAGCGAGGAGGATGCCCAGGGCGAGGCCAGGGAGGATCTCGACAGCGGCGAGGTCGGGACCACGGACATGTTCGAGGGCGAGGCGCCGGGCGATCAGAGTGCCCGCACCCAGCAGCCCTGGCGTCCCAATCCCTCGGTGCTCGAGCAGCCAGAGGCCTTCGGCTACGAGGTCTATTCGCGAAAATATGACGAGGAGATCGAGGCGAGCGAGCTGTGCTCGCCTGCGGAGCTGGAGCGTCTGCACAGCTTTCTGGAGAAGGAGCTGCGGGGCCTGCAGGGCGCCGTGGCACGCCTCGCCAACCGACTGCAGCGCCGGCTCATGGCCCAGCAGAACCGCTCCTGGGAGTTCGACCTCGAGGAAGGCATTCTCGATGCGGCGCGGCTTGCCCGCGTCATCGTCGACCCCCTGCACCCGCTCTCCTTCAAGCATGAGAAGGACATGGAGTTCCGCGACACCGTCGTGACCCTGCTCCTCGACAATTCGGGCTCCATGCGCGGCCGGCCCATCATGGTCGCCGCATGCTGCGCCGATATTCTTGCACGCACCCTGGAGCGGTGCGGCGTCAAGACCGAGATCCTGGGCTTCACCACCCGCGCCTGGAAGGGGGGGCAGGCGCGTGAGCAGTGGCTCGCCGCCGGCAAGCCCGCCCATCCCGGCCGTCTCAACGATCTGAGGCATATCGTCTACAAGACCGCCGATGCCCCCTGGCGGCGCGCGCGGCGCAATCTCGCCCTGATGATGCGCGAGGGGCTGCTGAAGGAGAACATCGACGGCGAGGCGCTGGCCTGGGCGCATGCGCGCCTGCTCGCCCGGCCCGAGCAGCGGCGCATCCTGATGATGATCTCCGATGGCGCGCCGGTGGACGATTCCACCCTCTCGGTCAATTCCGGCACCTATCTCGAGCGCCATTTGCGCCGGGTGATCGAGGAGATCGAGACCCGCTCCCCGGTCGAGCTGCTTGCCATCGGCATCGGCCATGACGTCACGCGCTATTATCGCCGTGCGGTCACCATCACCGATCCGAGCGAGCTCGCCGGGGCCATGACCGACAAGCTCGTCGAGCTTTTCGAGGAGCGCGCCGCGCCCGGCACCACGACAGGGCGACCGGGCTGGCCCGGCCGCCGGCTGCGTTGACACTGCGCGCTTCCGAAATATTTCTCCGCGACGGCTTGACTTACGTCAATGCCGCACGATCGCTCTCCACGGATAGTTGCCCACATTCGTGAACCGGGCGGCGGCCGCGCTCCATGCGCCCCGCCGCGTCTCGACGCCCCATTCTGTCATCTCTCTCGCGCACCTCGCCGCAGCGGGGCGGCGAGGGTGAGGGCGTGGCGAGGGAGCCGTTCGAGGCCGGTCCCACGACGACAAGGCGTGATGGAGTGCGGGCATGGACAAGCATCGACGGTGGCTCCCCTCCCTGGCCGCTCTTGGCATCTCGGCGAGGGCGGGACTTGCGGCCATGGCTCTCCTTCTCGCGTCGCCCCTCGTGGGCCCGTCTCTCGGACCCGGTGCGTGGCTCGGCAAGGCGCTCGGCCCGGGCGGCGCGGCATGGGCGCAGGTGGCCGCGCCCGGCAACCGGCTCGGCACCGCACCGCCGCCGGCACGCCTGTGGCGCGACATACGCCGCGGACGGGCGGGCGCGCCATCGGGAACGGCCATCGGAACGGGCGTTCTGGTGCAGTCTGAGGGGCAGAGATGGCGCGAGCTGCACAACCGCCGCGTCAGGCCCTATGGCGGCTGGGCGCTCCTCGGATCACTCGGGGCCGTGGCGCTCTTCTTCGCCCTGCGCGGCCGGGTGCGCCTGGACGGCCCGCGCACGGGGCGGCGGATGGCCCGCTTCACCCAGGCGGAGCGGGTCGTGCACTGGTATGTGGCGGGCCTGTTCGTTCTCCTGGCCGTGAGCGGCCTGACGCTCATGTTCGGCCGCGGCCTGCTTCTTCCTGTCATGGGCAAGAGTGCCTATGGCGCCCTCGCCAGTGCCATGCTCCAGGGGCACAATCTGTTCGGGCCGCTGTTCATTGCGGGCATCCTGGTCATGGCCGCCCTCTTCCTGAAGGACAATTTGCCCCAGAAGGGCGACCTTCTGTGGATCGCGAAAGGCGGGCCGTGGATGCGCAGCCATGCGCCGTCATGGAAATACAATATCGCCGAGAAGGCCTGGTACTGGCTGGCGGTCGTCGCGGGCCTCGTGCTCTCGGCAAGCGGGCTGGTGATGGAGTTTCCGTGGGTGTTCCGCGACATTTCGTGGATTCAGCTCGCCAATCTTTCCCATGGCATCGCCGCGCTGGCCATCATGGCCGTGGCCCTCGGGCACATCTATCTCGGAACGATCGGCGTGGAGGGTGCTCTCGAAGGCATGACGACGGGCAGTGTCGAGGAAGCCTGGGCCTTTCAGCATCACGAGATGTGGGCGCGCGAGACCGCCGCCGGATCGGCCGGGGCGCGCGGCGGCACCGAGGCCGAAAGCGAAGGCGCGCGGCCGGGGGCGGCACGAGCCGGCCACGCGGCCGCCGAGTAGAGGGCTGACGATCGCTCGGGAGCGACAAGACATGGAAACCCCGTTCTGGCTTTGGCTGATCGAGGGGCCGTTCTGGCTCATCGCAGCCACGATCTTTGTTCTCGGCGTCGGCTGGCGGCTGGTGAGCCTTCTGGCGCTCGGGCGAAGGCGCGATCTCTCCGTGCCGCGCGGCTCGGCCGCCGGCGGGGCGCTCAGGGCCATCCTTCTGCATTTCATTCCCCATGGCGGCTTCTTCTCCAGCACCACGTTCCACGTGCTCACAGGCTATCTGTTCCACCTCGCCCTGTTCGCGCTTCTCCTCTTCGCCGCGCCGCATGTGACGTTTCTGGAGAAGAACGTGCTCGGCTTTGCCTGGCCCGCCATGCCGCGCTGGGCCTTCATCGTGACGGCCGAGCTCGCCTTCGCCGGCCTCATCCTGCTCTGGGCGCGGCGCATCTCCGACCCCGTCCAGCGCCAGATCACCGATGGCGGGGATCATGCCCAGCTCTGGCTCACCTTCGCGGTGATGCTCACCGGGTGCCTTGCCCTCGAGGAGGCGAGCCTTGCCCTGCGCGGCCTGCACATGGTGATGGTGGAGCTGTGGCTCATCTACTTCCCCTTCTCGCGCCTGATGCACGCCTTCACCTGGGCCCTGAGCCGCGGCGCCATGGGGGCCACCTTCGGACGCAGGGGAGTGATGCCATGAGTGCGACCACGGCAGCGGCCGGCGCCCCGGCCATGGGCGGCGCGCGCGCGAAAGAGCAGGCGAAGGGCGGCATCGCGCCGGCCATCGAGGCGCTCAAGGGCAAGATCGACAGCACCGTGGCGGCGCAGCTCGAGGCCTGCATCCACTGCGGCCAATGCGCCGAGGCGTGCCATTTCTATCTCACCTCGGGTGATCCGCGCCTGACGCCCCGCCACAAGCTGGTGCCGCTGGAGACCGTCTATCGCCGGCACATGGCGCCCTTCTCCGGCCTTGCCCGCATGTTCGCCCTGGCGCCCGCGGACCTGACCCGGGCCGATCTCGAAGCCTGGGCGGAGCTGCTCTATGACAGTTGCACGCTCTGCGGGCGCTGCACGGTGGTCTGCCCCATGGGCATCGACATCGCCTCCCTGGTGCGCCTCTCGCGCGCCGCGCTGGTGGCAGCCGATCTCGTGCCCGAGAGCATGCAGGCGGCGGCCGATCGCGCCGTTGCCCAGGGCAGCCCCCTCATCACCGAGGAGGTGATGCGCCGCGTCTGCGCCGCCCAGGAGAAGGAGACCGGCATCCGGGTGCCCATCGACAAGCAGGGCGCCGAGTACATGGTCGCCCTCTCGGCCATGGAATATCTCAACTTCTACGAGGTGATCGGAGCGCTGGCGCGAATCTTCAAGGCGGCCGGCATCGACTGGACCATCGCCTCGAAGGGTTTCGAGGCCACCAATATCGGCTATCAGATGGGCTCGGACGCCATCGCCCGCACCCTGGTCTCGCGCATTGTCGATGCCGCCCACGACCTCGGCGTGAAATATGTTGTCTCGCCCGAATGCGGCCATGCCTATACCGCCCTCAACTGGGAGGGGCCGAACATGGTGGGCAGGCCGTTCGACTTCGAGGTGGTGCACATCCTGGAGCTGCTCGACCGACTTGTGCGCGAGGGGCGCATCCGGCTCGCGCCGGACGAGACGCGGCGCGTGACCTATCACGACCCCTGCCAGATCTCGCGCCGCGGCGGCGTGATCGAGGAGCCGCGCCATCTGTTGCGCGCGCTTGGCGCGAATTTCGTCGAGATGAAGCGCCATGGCGTGGCCAATATCTGCTGCGGCGGTGGCGGCGGCGTGAGCGCGGTGACGCGGGCGGAGGAGCGGCGCATTGCGGCCTTCGCCTGCAAGAAGGCGCAGATCGACGAGCTCGGCGGCATCGAGGGGCTGGTGACCGCCTGCGCCAATTGCCGCAACGTGCTCGAGGAGGCCATCGACGCCTGGGACATGGAGCTGCCGGTGCTCGGCCTGACCGAGCTGGTGGCCGAGCATCTGGTGGACGAGGCCCCCGCCGAGGAGGCCGGGGCGCCGGCCGGGGCCGCCTGAGGCGTCGCGGACGGGCGCACCCCCGTGAGAGCCGCGAAACCCGGAAAAAAAGAGCCGCCCGGTGTTGGGGCGGCTCGAGGCGAAGCGCGGCGCGCGGGGCGGGGAGGTCCGCGCTCCTGACGCACATCGGGAGGAGGGCCCTGGGGGAGGAATGGCCCTGCTTTCACTCTCCTTGCATGCGGTGCGCTCGTATCCTGTCGCACCGTCAGGCTCGGGGGCGATCCCCGTGCTCGCCCAGGCCCTGACGGGGGGCTTGGCCCCGGCGAGCGGGTAAGGATCGCCCGCACTTCAAACATGGGGACGGGGCGGTCTCGAGGCAAAACACACCGCCTCAACTCCCCGTGACGGCGCGCGCGCTGTCGATGGCTTCGCCTTGCGTGCGCCGCTGCCCCGTCTTGATCTCGCGCCCCGCCTGCGACTATGGCACAGTCGCTGGCGAAGCTTTGGTCGGGGGGCGAGGCATCGTGGCATTCATCACCGTCGTTGTGGCGTCCGTGACGCTCTTCTTTCTCGTGACGACCGTCCTGCCGTCGCTGCGCGGCGCGCGGGGGCGAGGAGGGCTCGATGCCACGCCGGACACGCCCGTTTCCTTCGGCTATGGCATGGGATGGCTCGCCATTCGCACCGAAGAGAGCGAACATGTGCGCGACGCTCTCGGCCTCGAGGGTGTGGAGCCTGCGAACTGGCGCTCGGGGATCGCCGCGGTCTATGACGAGTCCGCGGGCCCGGCCCGGGTCTTCGTCTCGCCACCCGTGGGGGGCTGGACCTTCGTTGTCTCGCTGGCGCTCCCCCTGCCCATGGGGCCCGCCTTCGAGGACCGGACCACGCCGCTTCTGCATGCGCTCGCCGACGCCTTCAGCGAGGTGCAGTACTATTTCACGGACCCGCTGATCGGCCATTTCGCCTGGGCACGGATCGTGGACGGCAGGATCCTACGCGCCTTCGCCTGGGGCGATGAGGGGGTGGTGTGGAACAGGGGGGCGCTGAGCCGGGCGGAGCGTGCCATGGGCTTGAGCCTGACGGAGCTTCGCAGCGTCGGGCCCGGCGGGCGGGTGGCGCGCCGCATCGAGCCCAAGATGGCGATCACCGAGGACCAGGTGCTCAGCCTTGCGGGCCGCTGGAGCATCGACCCATCGCGGCTCGAGGGCGCGCTGGCGGAGCCGGCGGTCGGCTATGTCGGCCCGGCTCCTGCCGCATGGCGCCCACGCCGCAAGCGCCGCTGAACGGCCTTATGCGCGGCGCGTACGATCAGTCCTATTGCGCGTTGTCGGACGGTGCGGGGGGCACGGCCGCGACCCTGCCGCGATAGTCGGCAAGGGCGCCGGGCTCGAGCTCGGCAGCCAGCAGGCGCGCCGGATCGACGGGGCCGGGCAGGGTGATCTGGCCCGTCGGCACGGGCGAGAAGCCGGCACGCCCATAATAGGGCGCATCGCCCACCAGCAGCACCAGCCGCGCGCCGCGAGAGCGGGCGCGCTCGAGCCCGGCGCGCACCAGCATGAGGCCGAGGCCGCGCCCGGCATGCTCTGCGTCTACGGCGAGGGGGCCGAGCAGAAGCGCCCCCGACTTCCCGCCGATGCAGATCGCGGTGAACTGGACCGCAGCCAGCAGCGCGGCGCCACGAAAGGCCCCGAGGCAATGTGGTCCCGGCGGTGGCGGGGCCGCCTCACGGATCCGGTAGGCCGTGCGCGCCAGCCGGCCAGGGCCGAACACGCGGGCGTGCAGCGCCTCGAGCGGGGCCATGTCGGCGGCGGTGAGACCACGGATGGTGATCTCGGCCACTTCGTCGTCTTTCACCGGGTTGTCCACGAGCCGATTGCCTGCCATGCGATGTCATCCAGCAGCGATTACCAGCGCTCCGATAGCGGCCGGCCGGAGAAAATTTCCGCCAGCCGGTTGCGTGCTCCCTGCGCCGTATCCGGGGGAAGGGCGTCGAGGGCGAAGAAGTCCTGCGCGACGATCTCGCCATTGGGCGCAGGAATGCGCGGCCGGCGCCACGCGCGCACGATATAGACCGCCACGTGATCGTTGGGATAGCGGTTGAAATTGGCGAAAAGCCCGTGCAGCTCCGGCTCGCCCTCGATCACGACGCCGGTCTCCTCCTCGAGCTCGCGCGCGAGCGCGGCGCGCATGGTCTCGCCCCATTCCACGCCGCCGCCCGGGAAATGCCAACCCGGCCGGTAGCCATGGCGCACCAGCAGGACGCGCGGCCCCTCGTCGATGACGATGCCCTGGGCGCCAAGGGTGTGGCCGCGGGTGAAACGGGCGAGCGGGCGCAACACGGCATAGGCAATGCGGTGGGCAAGCATGGGGCGCCGTCCCTCGGGTCAGTTCGTGCTTCTGCTTTGCCGTCTTCTCGCATAGAACGGGGCCATGTTCACCCTCGCCCATATGTCCGACGTGCATCTGGCCCCCATAGACCGGCCGCGCTGGCGCGATCTCGCGAGCAAGCGGATTCTCGGCTATCTCAATTGGCGCCGGGGGCGCAAGGACATTCATCTCGCCGAAACGCTGGCGCGGCTTGTGGCCGACATGGAGGCCCAGCACCCGGACCACATCGCGGTGACGGGCGATCTGGTCAATCTGGGCCTGCCGGCGGAGTATGAGAAGGCGCGGCTCTGGCTCCAAAGCCTGGGACATGCGGAGCGGGTGAGCGTGGTGCCGGGCAATCACGATGCCTATGTGCGCATGCGGCGCGATCCGGGCATCCGGCGCTGGACCGCGCACATGACCTCGAATGCGCCCGGCGCAGCCGTGCTAGCCGCATCGGGCACGGCGCCTGTTCCGGCCGGGAGCGGGCATGGGGGCGCGCCCGTGGCCTTTCCCTATCTGCGCCGGTTCGGTTCCATCCTGCTCGTCGGCCTCTCCTCGGCCGTGCCGACGGCGCCCTTTCTGGCCTCGGGCCGTCTCGGCCGGGCACAGAGAGAAGCCCTTGCCGACTGCCTCGCCAAGGCGCGCGAGATGGGGCTGTTCCGCATCGTGCTCATCCACCACCCGCCCCTGCCCGGACAGGCGCGCTGGCGCCGGGGCCTGACCGATGCCGCGGCCTTTGCCGAGGTGCTCGCCCGCGAGGGAGCCGAGCTCGTCCTGCATGGGCACAATCACCGCCAGAGCCTGCGCTGGGCCGAGGGGCCGCGCGATCCGGCTGCCGGGGGCTCGGGCGAGAGGCGCCGCGTTCCGGTGGTGGGTGTGCCGTCCGCATCGGTGGGCCATCCCGGGCACGGGCCTCTCGCGCGCTACAATCTCTTTCGGATCGTGCCCGTGGGCGAAGGCCGGGGCGGGACCCATTGGCGCATCGAGATGACGGGCCGGGGGCTCGATCCCGCGGCGGGTCATGCGCAGGGCCCCGTGCGGCTCCTGGAGCATCGGCTGATCGCGACGGTGACGCTCGCACCGCCCGAGGCGCGGGCCGCAGGCGCGGGCCATCGCCCGGACCGCCTGCGCGCGCCGGTGACATGAAAGGGGCCGCCCCGTGACATCGGACCCCATCACGGCCTTGCGGCCGGGCAAGCCGGCATCGGCTACGCTCTGGCTGGTCATCGCCACCGGCGGCACCATCATCGCCATCAGCATGGGAATTCGCCAGAGCTTCGGCCTCTTCCTCTCGCCCATCAGCGCGGATCTTGGCACCGGCCGGGAGGTGTTCTCCTTCACCATCGCCCTTCTCAATCTGCTCTGGGGCCTGACGGCGCCCATGGCCGGCGCGATTGCCGACCGCTGGGGCCCCGTGTGGATCGTGACTGCGGGCGCGGCCCTTTACGCCTTGGGCCTCGTCCTCATGGCCATGGGCGGCAGCGAGGCGACGCTGATGACCAGCGGCCTGCTGATCGGGCTGGGCGTCAGCGGCACGGGCTTTACGGCGATTCTGGGCGCCGTGGCCCGCGCAGCGCCGCCGTCGCGGCGTGCCTCGGCCCTCGCCCTTGCCAGCATGGGAGGCTCCATCGGCCAGTTCGCGGCCCTGCCCTATGCCCATGTTCTGATCGGGTCCCTGGACTGGGTCTCGGCCCTGATGGTGTTGGCGGTGACGGCTCTGGTGATGGCGCCCCTCGGCTGGGCCATGGCCGCCGGCATGCGCTCTGACGAAGGCGATGCGACGGCCGCCGTGCACGTCGGCGAGGGCGGCCCGCAGGCGCATGCCCCTGCGGGCGAGCAGCGCATGGGCGAGGCCGTACGCGTGGCCTTTTCCAGCATGGGCTTTCGTCTGCTCACGGCGGGCTTTTTCGTGTGCGGCTTCCATGTGGCCTTCATCCAGACCCACCTGCCCGCCTATCTGTCGGACCGCGATTTCGCGCCCTGGGTGGGGGCGGCGGCGCTCACCATCGTGGGCGCTGCCAATGTTCTCGGCACTTGGCTTGCCGGGCGGGTCGGCGAGGTGGTCGAGAAGCGCCTGGCCCTCACCCTGCTCTATCTGGGCCGGGCCCTGCTGTTCGTCATATTGCTCTACGTGCCCATGGGCCAGACCGGCATCCTGGTGCTGGCCTTCGGCCTCGGCGTGCTCTGGCTCGGCACGGTGCCCCTCACCAGCGGCCTGGTGGGCACCCTGTTCGGCGCCAAATGGATGTCGATGCTGTTCGGCTTCGTGTTTCTCTCGCACCAGCTCGGCGCCTTCGCCGGCGTGTGGCTGGGCGGCATTCTCTATGACGCAACGCAGTCCTACGATCTGATGTGGCAGTTCTCCATCGCCCTGGCCCTGCTTGCGGCCTTGCTGCACTGGCCGATCCGGGAGCGCGCCGCCATGCCCGTGCGGCCGGGCCATGCGCGCTGACCTGCCTTGCGATGCACAGCCTGGCGGGGCGAGAGGGGCCTCCCGGCTTTGCAAGTTTTCCCATTGCATATAAAAGCGCAACCACACGCGACGATTCGCGCCGGCGGGCCGGCACGACCAGCGCGTCCGGCCACGGCGCATGTCCGAACGATCACGGGGGAGGCACCATGAGCGAGAACGCAAGATCACCCAATGATACCGGAAGCGGGCTGGAGCGCTTGCGCGAGACGCTGCGCGGCATTCTGGAGACGGACCGTTTCGAGACCATCATCATCGGCCTGATCACGGTCAACGCCATCACCCTCGGCCTCGAGACGAGCCCCACCGTCATGGCCAGCGCCGGTCGCTTGCTGGGCGCTCTCGACACCGTCATTCTGACCATCTTCGTCCTGGAGATCGCGGCCCGCATGTTCGTGCACCGCGGCGCGTTCTGGCGCGATGCCTGGAGCATTTTCGACTTCTCCGTCGTCGCCATCGCCCTCGTGCCCGCAACGGGCAATCTCTCGGTGCTGAGGGCGCTGCGCATCATTCGCGCGCTGCGCCTCATCTCGACGGTCGAGTCCATGCGCCGGGTGGTGAGCGGGCTTCTCAATGCCATTCCCGGCATGAGCTCCATCAGCATCCTGCTGCTGCTGATCCTCTATGTCTCGTCGGTGATGGCGACACAGATGTTCGGCGAGCGTTTTCCGGAGCTGTTCGGCTCGGTTGGCGCATCCGCCTTCTCGCTCTTCACGGTGATGACGCTCGAAGGCTGGCCGGACGTCGCCCGCCAGGTCATGGCGGTCTATCCCTGGGCCTGGACCTTCTTCGTGCCCTACATTCTCGTCACGGCCTTCGCGGTGCTCAATCTCTTCATCGGCATCATTGTCGATGCCATGCAGTCCCAGGCGCAGGCGGTGATAGAGAGCGAGCAGGCGGCAACGGACGAGGTGCTGACCACCCTGCGCGACGAAATCCGCCAGCTTCGCCAGGCCATCGCCGATGGGCCGGCTGGCGGCAAGGGCTCCGGCTGACGAGCGCGCGCACTGGCGGCGCGGCGAGGGGCGCGGATCGCCTGCGCCCGAGCGCGCACGCCCCAGCTCGTTGTAGCAGCCCGGCGTCAGTGCGCGTGCTGGCCGGCCGGGCGGTGCGTGCCTGCGAGCGAGGCGTGAAGCCAGTCGCTGAGACGCGCGCCCAGAGATCTTGGCCGGCGACGGTGCCACCGGCCCTCCGGTTGCCAGGAATAGAGTGGCAGCTCCATGCCGCCTCCTTCGCGTTCGACCGCGAGCGGATCGAGCGCCATTTGGGGAATATTAGACCTTCGTCTAATATAGGACGATCGCGACCACGCGTCACCCCTGGAGGCGGGACCGGCGCATTGATGTTGCCGGCCGCCTGACCCAGATCAAGGCACATGCCCATGGCAGAGCTAGCCTGAGTGCATGATCCAAGGTCTTTCGGTGCGCGGGGCAGTCGAGTGCCGGAGCGGATGCGATTGCGTATCGTGGACCTTAGGCGAGGCAAAGAGATCGAGGAGAAGAGCGATGATGAGAGGACTTGTGACGGCCCTGGTTCTGGCCCTGACCATGACATGGTTTTCCACGGCGTCCGAGGCGACCTCGCGCGGCGTGCGGGGGGGCATTCAGATCTATCAGAAGACCGGGGTGTTCGACGAGGTCCGCCAGGACCTGATGGATGCCATCATCAATCGCGGCTTCGTGGTGGATTTCAACGGCCGTGTCGGCGAGATGCTGAAGCGCACGGCCAAGGACATCCGCAACGCCGAGACGCCCTACAAGAATGCCGAGTTCTTCATTTTCTGCTCGGCCAAGGTGTCTCATCAGCTCAGCAAGGTGGACCCGCGCAATGTGGGCTTCTGCCCCTACACGGTGTTCGTCTACGAGCTGAAGAAAGAGCCCGGCGTGATCCGCGTGGGCTATCGCCAGCCGGCCATTCAGGGCTCGGAGGAGTCGAGAAAGGCGCTGCTCGCCCTCGACAAGCTTCTGGACGGGATCGCCCGTGAAGCCATACAGTGAGCGGTGCGGATCGCGGGTGGGATGCGCGCGGCGCGGGCGGCGCCGGACATGTCGGGCCTGATCGCCCGGGTGCTCTCGCACCGGTGCTGACCCGCGCGCTCGAGGGGATCCTGCCCGCGATCTCTTTTCCTGGCCCTGTCGAGCGTGCGGCGGCGATCCCGGCCGAGCCCGGCGCCTATCTTCTGGCGATCGCCCTCGGCGAGCCGATCGACCTATGCCTGGCCAGCCTCGAGCGACGCGCAAAGGCGCCGCTTCGCCTGGCGGCGGGCTGGTACGTCTATGCGGGCAGTGCCCGCGGGCCGGGCGGCCTTCGCGCGCGCCTCTCGCGGCATTTGCAGCCCTCCGCCTCCGGCCGCCTCCACTGGCACGTGGATCACCTGACCCGCGCCCCCGGCTCCCGCGTCTGGGCGGCGGCCTTTCCAGAGAGCCGCGAGTGCGCGCTCGTGGCCGCCCTTCTCGGCGGTGCGCGCGAGGCGGGCCCGCACCCCCGCAAGCTGCCGCCTGCGTTCACCGTTCCGATCCCCGGCTTCGGCAGCACGGATTGCCGGGCCTGTCCGGCCCACCTGTTGCGCTGGACCGGCCCCTGATCGCCCCTGCGCGATGCGGCTGAGAGACGCCATCCATGCTAATCTCCACGCGAGGCGAATCGCGCGGCGGCGGCGGGGGCGCGGCTTGGACGCAATCGAGCGGCATATCGGGCATTTTCTGGAGATGCTGAGCGTGGAGCGCGGGGCGGCCGCGAACACGCTCGATGCCTATTCCCGCGATCTCGGCGATTTTGCCGCCTTCCTGCGCAAGCGTGGCCTCGTGCTTGACGCGGTGCGCAGCGCCGACATCAGCGCCTACATGACGGCGCTCGCCGCCGGCGATCTCGCGCCGGCGACCCGGGCGCGGCGCCTTTCGGCCATTCGCCAGTTCTTCCGCTTTCTCATCATCGAGGGGCTGATCGACGAGAACCCAACCGTGGGCCTCGAGGGCCCGCGCCGGCGCCGGCCCCTGCCCAGGACCCTCACCATTGCCGAGGTCGACCGCCTGCTCGGCGCGGCCGAGCGCCAGGCCAGGGGGGCGGAGGCAGGCCCCGAGCGCCTGCGGGCGCGCCGCCTCCACTGCCTTCTGGAGATGCTTTATGCCACCGGCATGCGCATCACCGAGCTCGTCACCCTGCCGCGCGCCGCCCTGCGGGGGGATGGACAGGTGCTCACCATTCGCGGCAAGGGGGGGCGCGAGCGCATCGTGCCCCTGGGCGAGCCGGCGCGCGCGGCGCTCGCGGCCTATGTGGAGGCGCTCGGCGATGCAAGGGGGACGCGGGCCGGCGCGGTGGCGCGCCGCTGGCTCTTTCCCTCGCACGGGCGTGCGGGGCACATCACCCGCCAGCGCGTCGCCCAGGAGCTCAAGGGGCTCGCCGAGGCGGCGGGTCTCGATCCCGCGCGCGTCTCGCCGCATGTGCTGCGCCATGCCTTCGCCAGCCACCTGCTCGATCGCGGCGCCGACCTGCGCACGGTGCAGCAGCTTCTCGGCCATGCCGACATCTCCACCACCGAGATCTACACCCATGTGCTCGAGGAGCGCCTGAAGCGCCTCGTCCTCGAACACCATCCGCTGGCGAAAACGTCGGACGCATCGCGGGGCTGAAAGCGCGGTCCCTCTCTTGACAGCGGCTTCGGCCGAGGCGAATGTCCCCGGCAATTCCCACGAGCACATGCCGCATTCCGCGCGCCGAGGCCGACGAGCCCCGGCTCAAGGGGTGCGAAAGGCGGGAGCGCATGCGGACCTATCTCGATTTCGAGAAACCTGTGGCGGAGCTGGAGAGCCAGGTCTCCGAGCTGCGCTCCCTGGCGCTTGCCGAGGATTCCGCCTCCATCGCCGAGGAGATCGAGCGCCTGGAGAAGAAGGCCCGGGAGGCGCTGGAGGAGACCTATGCCAAGCTCACCCCCTGGCAGAAGACCCAGGTGGCCCGCCATCCCGACCGGCCCCATTGCATGGATTATATCGAGGGCCTGATCGAGGAGTTCACGCCGCTTGCGGGCGACCGCTACTTCTCCGAGGACAAGGCGATCGTCGCCGGGCTCGGACGCTTTCGCGGCCGCCCCGTGGTGCTGATCGGCCACGAGAAGGGCTCGGACACGGAAAGCCGCCTGGAGCACAATTTCGGCATGGCCCGGCCCGAGGGCTACCGCAAGGCGGTGCGGCTCATGGAGATGGCGGACCGCTTCTCGCTGCCCGTCATCACGCTCATCGACACGGCCGGGGCCTATCCCGGCATCGGGGCGGAGGAGCGCGGCCAGTCGGAGGCCATTGCCCGCTCCACCGATTGCTGCCTGCGCATCGGCGTGCCGCTCATCGCGGTCGTCATCGGCGAGGGCGGCTCGGGCGGGGCCGTTGCCGTCGCGACCGCCAACCGGGTTCTGATGCTGGAGCATTCGATCTACACGGTTGCCTCGCCCGAGGCGGCCGCCTCGATCCTCTGGCACGATTCGGCCCGTGCCATCGACGCGGCGACCAACATGAAGATCACCGCCCAGGACCTCCTGGAGCTCGGGGTGATCGACACCATCATTCCCGAGCCTCTCGGCGGCGCCCATCGCGATCCCGCGCAAGTCATTGCCGATACGGGCGAGGCCATCGACGAGGCGCTCGCCGCATTCGACGGCCTCGCGCCCGAGGAGGTCCGTCGCCAGCGGCACGAGAAGTTCATGGCCATCGGCCGCCCCGCCGAGGCGGACTAGGCGTGGGCGAGGCGGCACGGGGCGATGACATCACGTGCGCTTGCCTGCCGGCCCGAGGCGCCCGCCCTCAGGGACTGCGTGCTTCGTGACATCACGGGTGCGTGCGTGCCGGCCCACGAATCGCCGCATTGCCGCCAAGGCCGCGCCCATCTGATCGCTTATGCAACGATGGCTTCGAGGGACGGCGGCGCCTGCGACAGATGCGTCGCGGCGGCGTTAGCGCTATATTAGGGTTGCGAATCGATGCTGATCGACGCGTCAGGGGCACGAAATCTCATGTATCTCGTAACATCGCGTCCACGAACCCGACGCCTGCTCGCCGCAGGCTTTGCCATCGCCGCCGCCGGGCTGCTCGCCTCGTGCAGCGGCGGCGAGGTGCCGCCACATCTGCGTCCGCTCTCCAAGGATGCCATGCACTTGCTCGGCAAGAAGGGCATGGACCCGCGCGCGCCCATTCTCGTGCGCATCTTCAAGGAGGAGTCGGAGCTCGAGGTGTGGAAGGCGCGCTCGGACGGCCGGTTCTACCATTTTCGAACCTATCCCATATGCAACTGGTCGGGAGGGCTCGGGCCGAAGATTCGCCAGGGCGACAAGCAGTCGCCGGAGGGCTTCTATCAGGTGACCCGCGCGCAGCTCAACCCGAAGTCGAAATACCACCTCTCATATAATCTGGGCTATCCGAACGCTCTCGACCGGGCCTATGGCCGAACCGGCGACTTCCTCATGGTGCACGGGGACTGCCGCTCGGCCGGGTGCTACGCCATGACGGATGCCCTGGTGGAGGAGCTCTACGCCCTCGCGCGCGAGGCCTTCAATGGCGGCCAGAAGGCGTTCCAGGTGCATGCCTTCCCCTTCCGCATGACGGAGGAGAACATGCGCCGGCACAGGCGCAGCAAGTGGTATCCCTTCTGGCGCCAGCTCAAGGAGGGCTATGACGCGTTCGAGAAGACCCGCCTGCCGGTCAAGGTGGCGGTGTGCGAGCGGCGCTACCTCATCAATGTGCGTTTCCTGAATGGCGGACCGGTGGACCCCTCCGGCCCCTGTCCCGCCTATGAGCGCGAGACGCCCCGGCTCTGGGCAGGCGACGTGCCGGCGGTCACGGCCAGTGTCGAGGATGGCTCCATCATTCCCGGGCCGAAATTGCGCACGGCCGAGAATGGGCGACTGCGCCCCTACCGCCGCCCCTCCACCGGCTTTGGCCTGTTGCGCATTCCGCGCGGCTTGAGCGGGCTTGGCGGGCCGCGCCCTTCCATCGCGCGGGGCCTCGGCTTTTCAGACTAGAGCGTCGTCCGGGAAGAGGGGCTGACCGCGCGCCATGCCATTCCTCCACAGGTGGCGCAGCGCAAAGCATCTCCGGGACGACGGCAGGCGGCGCGGGGCCTCGTCCCCTTGTGCCGCCTCTGTCGCGCGCGCATGATTGCCCGTCACAGCCAGGGGCGGGCGGCCGCCGCCTTGCGCTCATAGGCCTCGATGCGGTCCTGCTTCTCGAGCGTGAGGCCGATATCGTCCAGCCCCTCGAGCAGGCAGTGCTTGCGGAACGGGTCGATGTCGAACCGGATGACGCCGCCATCGGGTCCGCGAATCTCCTGGGCCTCGAGGTCGATGGTCACGGTGGCATTGGCGCCGCGCTCGGCATCGTCCATCAGCTTGTCCACGTCCTCTTGCGGCAGAACGATCGGCAGAATGCCGTTCTTGAAGCAATTGTTGTAGAAAATGTCCGCGAAGGACGGGGCGATCACGCAGCGAATGCCGAAATCCAAGAGCGCCCAGGGGGCATGCTCGCGACTTGAGCCGCAGCCGAAATTCTCGCCCGTCACCAGGATGCGCGCATGGCGATAGGCGGGCTTGTTGAGCACGAAATCCGGCCGTTCCTCGCCCGCCTCGTCATAGCGCATCTCGAAGAAGAGATGCTTGCCAAGCCCGGTGCGCCGGATGGTCTTGAGGAACTGTTTGGGGATGATCATGTCGGTGTCGACATTGATCATGGGCAGCGGTGCCGCCACCCCCGTCAGGGTCGTGAATTTTTCCATGGGGCTCGTGCTCTATTCTACCTTCTTGGAGCCGTAGCAGCGCCGCATCTGGGCGCAGCGATGAGGGCCGGCCAGATGCATGGCATCGCCCCGGGCCGGCGAGATGAAATTGCAAATCTGCTCCAGGCCCGAGGGTTTGAGCCAGCCTTGGCGACGGCCGCGTTGCACGGCGAAGCAGTCGGCGGTCTCCTCGTCCGGGCCGCGGAACTGATGCGCGCATTCATGGGCATAGATCCACAGCTTGACCGCGTCGGGCACGCGCGAGATCAGGCGAGGATTCATGATCAGGAAACCCGGATAAGCGGCTCCGTAATCGTCGAGCTGATTGTCGATGACCGTCGGCCGCCTGCCGCACCAGACCTTGCGACCGGCAACGTGAAACTGTCCGGGCGGCACGATATGGGCGCCGCCGCCGACCTGGCGGACATACTCCTCCGCGGTGGGTTGGGCCGAGGCGGGCGCCGCCGGCATCGAAAGCGCGGTGAGGAGAGCGGCTGTGAATGCAAGCGCGCTCGGCGCGCCGATCGACGACCAGGTTGTGCGCATCGTGTCCCCTTCTCTCGGCGGCCTGTCCGCGACGATGGCATGGACGCGCCGGCGCGAATGCGGCGCGGCGCGACCGCTCGGGTGCATTCTCCTTTGCGCGGGAGCGAATCGCAAGACCCGAGGCCATCTTTAGCGCGCAAGTTTAGCGCGCAAGCGTGAAAAAAAGCTCCTGCCAGCGGCAGCGCTCCATCGGGAACGGGCGCGCCGCGCCCACGCATCCCGTTCCTGTGACGCTTCTCCCCCTTCCCACGCCACATCGTTTACCATATGATCCGCATATCAGCGGATGCGCATATCCTGAAACGGGATGGGGTGCGCGCTCGCGCCTTTCGGGGGCGAACCGGCCGCCCGAGCGCCGTTGATGACAGTCGCAGCGTCTTAGGAGGGTACTATAGATGAGGAAACTCCCGATCGTTCTTGGCCTTTTCGTGGCTGCCTTCACCTTCATGTCCATTGCGCCGGCCATGGCCAACCCGTCCGGCATGTGGAAGCGCAAGGGCAACACGGTCGTCAAGGTGTCGATCAGCGGTGGCAAGCTCTACTGCAAGATCGTCAAGGGTTCTCCAAATGGCTTCGAGATGTGCCACGGCATGGTCAAGAAGGGCGGCGTTTGGAAGGGCGGCAACATGAAGCATCCGTCCATGCCCGGCTTCATGACCTTCAACGGCACGGTCCGGGTCTCCGGCAACAAGCTGAACATCAAGGGGTGCGCCATCGGCCAGTCCTTCTGTGATGCCGAGACCTGGGTCCGCATGAAGTGATTTTCGCGCCTGCAGTCCGGCCTGAATGCGCCGGGATGCGCGCGATTCCACACGATGAACGCACCCGGCTGCCTGGGCCGCCGGGTGCGTTCGTTCCTTATGAGGACGCATTTGCTGCGAGCCGTGCTTTCTCCAGGGTGCGGCGTGCGCGAAGCAGGTGCGGCCGGTCCAGCATCACCCCGTCGAGCCCGACCACGGCGGCGCCGGGGGCCTTCTCGAAGGCCGCGAGGATGGCCTTCGCCCGGGCGATGTCCTCCTCCCCCGGCGTGAACGCGGCGTTGATGATCGGCACCTGGGCCGGATGAATGGCCATCTTGCCATCGAAGCCGTCGCGGGCCGCCGCCTCGGCCTCCTCGGCCAGCCCCTCCATGTCGCGATAGTCCACGAACACGGCGTCGATCGCCTCCACCTCACAGGCCGCCGCCGTGATCAGGCAGAGATCGCGGGCGAGCACATAGGGCGAGGTGTAGGTGCCGTCCTCGCCCCGGTTGGCCCGCGCACCGAGGGCGAGGCTCAGATCCTCCCCGCCCCAGGCCAGGCCCGCGAGCCGGCGGCTCGCGCCCACATAGCTCTCCATGCGCAAGAGCGAGACCGGAGCCTCGGTGACGAGGGCGAGAAGCCGCGTCTGCCCGAGTGACAGGCCGGAGCGGGCCTCGATGCGCCCGAGGGCCGCATCCAGGGTCGCAAGATCGCCGCCGCCGCGTGTCTTCGGCACCAGGAGGCCAGCGGGCCGGCCGGGGACCACGCGCTCCACATCTGTCTCCCATTCAGGGGTATCGAGGCCATTGATGCGCACGTAGAGCGCGGGAGCACCCTTTCCCCAGCCCTCGCAATGCGCGGCGAGAAACTCCGCCGCGATCGCGCGCGCGGCCTCCTTGCGCTCTGGCGCAACCGAGTCCTCGAGGTCGATCAGGAGCGCGTCGGCGCCTGCGCCATACGCCTTCTCGAGCTTGTGCGGAACGTCGCCCGGAGTGAACAGGAGCGAGCGCATCGGTCCTATGCCTCTTCCCGGGGCCGCCGTCGCATGAACGCCTGTCGCCGGCAGACCGCAACCAGCGTGCCGTCCTGCTTGAACGCCTTGTGCTCGAACTCCACGATGCCGGCATCGGGCCGCGAGCGGCTTTCACGAACCGCCATCACTTGCGTGGTCACATGCACCGTGTCGCCCTGGAAGAGGGGGGCCGGAAAGCGCACCTCGGTCATGCCGAGATTGGCGATGGTGGTGCCGAGGGTGGTGTCGTTCACCGAGATGCCGATCATCAGGCCGAGCGTGAAGAGGC